>NZ_JANAVL010000001.1:441720-728582 GCF_024213455.1 Domibacillus sp. A3M-37
ATGGTCACTTTCCCTTCTGCATCCACCGTTGCTCGCGTTGGAGCACTGCTTGTATACACCGTTCCTTCACTGCTTGCTGTCACATCTTTTTGTGTGCCGTCTCCCATCGTTGTCATCACTGTCAACTGCTGGTCAGCTCCAAATTTCAATGTTGCTGTGCCTGGAGTAACTGTCAGGCTTTTTATTTCTTTGGCTGGATCCTTGACTAAAGTCAGGACCGCTGCTTTTTGAAACGTTCCGTTCTTAGCCGTAATCGTTACCGTCCCCGCTGTTGACGTAAGCGGAATGGTCACTTTCCCTTCTGCATCCACCGTTGCTCGCGTTGGAGCACTGCTTGTATACACCGTTCCTTCACTGCTTGCAGTTATATCTTTTGATGTTCCATCAGAATATAGAAACATGACCTGAAGATCCTTACTATCTCCTGGTTTCATTGTTAATGTATCAGGAGTAACTTGAATACTGGTTACCTCCGGAACACCGTTTATTGTAATTATCGATTGAACTATTTGGTTATTGTTAATTGCCTTTATCGTTACCGTCCCGCTACGCGCTTCCTTATCAATACTGACTAAGCCGTTAGCATCTACTGTTGCTCTTTTTGAATCTGATGTTGTATAAGTGGTGCCAGTTGAACCATTCGTTACATCTTTTGTTGTGCCATCTGACATTGTAGCCCTTAAGCTCATTTGGACTTTTTCTCCATAGTTTATACCTGCCGTTGCAGGTGTCATAGCAATAGATTTAATAGTCGGTGGCCCCGTGAACGTAACCGTCGTTTCAGCTATTAATCCATTGTAATTTACCACAACTTTAGCAGAACCCAGTTTAGCGTCTGCAGGAATAGAGATTAATCCTTTGTTTGTTACACTAACTAGAGAGGTATTAGAACTCGTATAAGTTGTTTCTATATTGTTCGTTACATCATTTGTCGTGCCACCTCCTAATTTCGCCACAACATTAAGCTGTTTGGTTTGTCCAGAAGAAAGATTAACACTTAAAGGATTAACAATAATATAACTTTCTTTTTCAGCACCTGGAATGGTTATTTCACATTGTTCAGACAGACCACTATTAGATGCTTGTATAGTAACTGTTCCAGGTTTTGCATTCGGACTTACGATAATTTGACCATTGGCGTCTACTCTAACGTCCTCAGGTCTAGAGCTCGTGTATACCGTTCCACTTGAAGTTGGTGTAATGTCTTTAGATGTAGTGTCCGACATGTTCAACGTTGCTTTTAATTGTTGAGTTTCCCCAGGCTCCATGGTAATCGCTTTAGTGGACAATCCAATACTGGACGGAACAGCAGGAGGTATTGTAATAACTCCTCTTACAGTGAAATAATATGGACTAAAATCCCATTCATTTAGTGACTTGCTACCTAATTTATCACTAATTATTCTATCATTTCTTTTATTATCCTCTACATGTATATAACGCAATTTCCATGTGCCAAGTTCGTCATACCTGTCAATCGGAATGGATGCTTCATACTTTCCCGTGGTTCCATTGCGATTAAATATTACATTTATGGTTTTGCCACTAGGTTTTGCATAAACAGCGTATAAAAAGTTTGGGGAAACTCCCGACAACTCATCGTTAAATTCTGCAAAAAGTTTAATTAGTGCAGTATTGTTAGTGTTCTGAACCAAAGTAAGAGCAAGGTCACCCAGTGATGGAGCAATAAAATCCGGAGTTATACCCTCCACGTGAATTTTATAATTACTAAAATCTTGTTTTTCTGAGCTGTTTGGATTGAGGACAGAATCATATATATATGTAGAGTTTTTAGCTTTATCCCCTACATAAACACGATTAAGCTTCCAATCCCCACTTTCATTATACTGATCAATATTAAGGCTTCCTTCATATTTACCGGAAGTGCTATTAAAATACAGATAAGCATACTCATACATGCCACTAGGTTTTAAATACTGGACGTTGACACCACTTACTCCCGTATCATCGTCGCTGGCATCTGCGATTAACTTAACCGTTCCAGGACCACTAACTTGGGAAGTACTTATAGTAATACTATTTAGAACAGGAGGAACCTTATCTGTAGGTTCTGGTGTTACAGGTCGGATTGAAACTCCTGAAACAGTAAACTTATAAGGGTCCAGATCAAATTTTTGCCCTGAAGAATTACTATTGTCATCATACACACTACCACCGTTATCCTTATTATCTGTTAAACCCAAGGAATATAGTACCCATTCACCCGCTTCATCATAAGTGTCTATGCTCATAGTTCCTTCATATTTTTGGGTGGTCTGATTTAAATAAAGGGATGCCCATGTGATAGTTCCACTAGGTTTTCTATAAGATATGTGAGCCTTTTTAACCCCTGACAAATCATCACTAATTTCTGCGGTAATTTTAATAGGGTTTCCTGGTGATGCTTGATTTGAAGATATGCTTAAACTTGTTAACACAGGAGGAGTTGTATCCGGTGTTGGATCTACAATAACTACTTCCTCCGCTGCATTAGCGGCTAATGGTGTAAATATTAATGTAAGCACCATTAATTGTACTAAGAATTTCTTAAAAAACGTTTTTTTATTAAACATAATTTTCCCCTTCTCCCACTTATTTTACACTGAAAATTAAAACAAAAACAGATTAACGAATAAATGTTCTTGTTTTTGATTATTTGATATCCATGCTCAGCTTTCTTGGTTTTTTGAAACTTAAACCAATAGATTTGCTTCCTCAGTTCCCGCTTGAGTTTGCCTTTGCATTGATATTAATCAAAATTTTCAATTACTATAACTTAGTACTATATTACCATATCAAGAATGCTATATAAATAGAAAGAATTCAATTTTTTTCCTAAAGATGAAGCTTTCTATACTAAAAGAGCTGAAAAAGAGAGTCTTGCATAGTACAAGAGTCTTTTAATAAAGAAGTTCTTAAAATGAATTCAGTTACAAGATTAACGAAGTAATTGTAATACCCCTGGTGGCTGTTGATTCGCCTGAGCCAACATGGCTTGTGCTGCTTGAGAAAGAATAGAACTTTTTGTCTGGTTCATCATTTCTTCCGCCATGTCAACATCACTTATTCGAGATTCTGCTGTAGTAAGGTTTTCTTCAGAGAAAACCGAAACGGATATGGCTTTTCCAGACGATTCTGATAAGCCCCTAGACGTGACCGTTCAGAAGAAACATAGGTAATCGCTCCATCAAATATGGATATGTTGTCATTAGTTTTATTTAAGATGTTAACATTATCAATACCTAAAATCTTGCTCGTTACATTGGATAATTCAATATTCATTGTTGGACTGACACGTAATAATGTCGATCCTGCGCTAAAGGCAGGCCATTTCTCTAAGAAAGCCGTTAAAGGATTCAGTAAATCTGCATTGACTGCATCTGGTACGGTTGTGTTATCATCTCCACCACCAATGGTGCCAGTGTCTATATCATTCAAATCAATATTGGAGTTGGCTAGTGTCGCATTTGCCTTAAAACCTGCAATAAAGGCCGCCTCACCGCCAGTAGAACCCAAAAGAGTATTTAATGCCTGATCGAAGGTTTTTTCGCCCCCCCCCCCAACTTTGATTTCATTAAATAATGATTTAATTCCTCCTGCTAAATTCGCATCTAGATAATTTACAGAGGCATAAGCGGCAGAATAGTCTGCACTAGTACTCTCCCAAGAATCAATTTCGTTCTTCAGAGCGGCAAAATCAGCTCCATTATTGGAATCTCCCTTTAAGCGTTCATCCGCACCAGCAATAAATTCAGCTACACCTTCTATGAACCAGGTGGGGAGGTCTCGCATATTCGTCGTTCTTCCCATAATGGCATGAGTTATCTCATGGGCAATAATGCGGTCATTCGAGATCTATGATCCCCCGCCGTTCGGCATGGAAACAGGAGAGAAATCGCTCATATCCAGGAATAATTTCCGGTTGAAGTATCGTCCGTCAGCACCTGTCGTGTAGTAAGAACCTTGTACCCCTGCCACTCTTCCGTCCCCAGAATTTTGTATGAATTGGATGTCGAGGGGTACATCATCCATCCCTGCTTGTAAACCGAAGTGGGTAGCTACTAACGATTCACTATTCTTCAGCCAGTATTTTTGTAATGCTTCTACCGCCTTCTGCTGTTCCTGACTATCGGCTGAGGACGTAACGTTTAATACTTTAATCGTATTAAACTCCGTGTTGTTAGCAATTCGGTCCACTTCTTTGACGATTTCATTAATTTCCCCTTGGATTGATTGACGATCTTCTTCTACAAGGGTGTCATTTTTTTGCTTGTACTGATAGTTCCCGTCCACGCTGCAGCAAGGCATGAACCTCCTCCATGCCTCCTTCTACGGTTTGAAGCATTAAAATGCTGTCCTGCATATTTCGTTGTTCCTGTTCTAATTCTCTGATCTGACTACGCATTTTCTCAGAAATGGCAAGGCCCGCTACATCGTCGCCTGCTCTGTTAATTCGTAAACCGGATGATGATTTTTCCATAGACTGGTTAACCTTTTTGCTATTTAACGCTAATTGGCGGTGGGTGTTTAATGCGGCAATATTATGGTTAATCTTCACATGGTATCCCCCTCTCTGTTAACAGACTCAACTTACTTCAAAATATATACAAAAAAGACCTTAGGAAATTCCTAAGGCCCTCCTTTAAGAAACGACTAAAATTAACGAAGTAATTGAAGTACGCCTTGTGGCTGTTGGTTTGCTTGAGCCAACATCGCTTGAGCTGCTTGAGAAAGAATAGAGTTTTTCGTTTAGTTCATCATTTCTTTCTCCATGTCAACATCACGCACACGAGACTCAGCAGCTGTTAAGTTTTCAGAAGATGTTCCTAGGTTGTTAAACGGTTTTTGAACGCACCTAGTTTTGAACGTTCAGCAGAAACTGATTCAATTGCATTATTGATTGTTGTAATTGCTGCATCTGCATCTGTTTGAGAAGTAACATCTATGTTACCTACTTCTAAAGCTGAAGAACTCATATCTCCAATATTAACACTCATATTTTGACCAGCATTTGCTCCAATATGAATCACTGCAGAATTATCAGTTGTTTCAGTATCTACTGTAATACTTTTATCTGCACTAATATTAAATGTTCCTAAGTCTACTGTGACAGATGCACCTCCAGCAGCATTTGATAATTTAACTTCTCCACCGCCTGAAGTAATATCTTTAGCTGTACCACCATCTAGTGATGCTTGAAATCTATCAGCAACAGCAGCATCTAAATCTATAGTCCAACTATCACCAGACGTATCTACTGTAACACCATTGTAGGTGAAAGAATCGCCTGAAATAGCAGTATTTGTAGTACCACCATCATCAGAAAAAGACCAAGCAGTTGTATTAGCAGTTAGATCAAGAGTAAAAGTATTATTGTCAGTTTCCCGACAGTAACATTAGAAAGATCAACTGTCGATCCTTCAATTGAGTGGCTGTTAGTACCAAAGGCAACAGCTGTATGAGTAGTATTTCCATCTGATACATCAAAGCTTTCTTGAGTATCTGCAGTAATTGAAAAATTCATAGTTGTAGTAGCGTCATACGGAGCAGGGGCTGGTACTGCATCTTGGCCAGCTGCAACTGTAACCGCTATGCCATTAATATTTACTGCTCCACCACCGGCCGTTCCAGATACCCCAGTAGTAGTCCATCCTCCAGATCCATCACTTTTAAATACTGTATAGTTAGTGGCATCTGAGAATTGTACTTGATAGGCTCCTGCATCAGCAGCATCGATATCTCCCGCTAAAGCTCCAGCATCTCTACCAAATGACAAAGCTGAAGCTGTATTAGTAGCACCACCACTACCGTTTACTCCAGCAGTTTGGTTTCCACCACCATCTGTTCCAGCAGCATTATAAGTAACAGTTAACGTGTTCTGAGATCCTGTGTAAGTACCTGTAACACTAATGTCACCTATAGCATCAGCATGAGATCCTCCGTCAGAAGGGGTTGCTGTGTTGAACTCAGTTGCTGCAGCATAACTAACAGTTAATGTTTTATCAGTAGCTCCAGTATAGTCTCCGTCAAGTGTTATATTACCAGAACCAGTAGGTGTTCCTACTGGAGTTGCATTTTGAGTTCCATCGAAACTGCTTGCTGCTTGTCCTGCAGTATAATCTACACTAATTGTATGCGTTGCATCAGTTAAACCATATGAACCTTTAGGGAAACTAAGTCCTGAAAAATCAACGTTATCTCCACCAATGCTAGAAAATGCAGTTTGAGTATCTTTTGAACCATCTAATAACTTTTGAGTGTTAAACTCAGTTGTACCAGAAATACGGTCAACTTCTTCAACTAATTGATCAATTTCTTTTTGAATTTCGCCACGATCAGTTTCAGTATTAGTATCGTTGGCCGCTTGGGTAGCTAATTCGCGCATACGTTGAAGGATGTCATGAGTCTCGTTTAAAGCTCCTTCAGCTGTTTTTATCATAGAAATACCATCTTGAGCATTTTTAGATGCCATATCTAAACCGCGGATTTGTCCACGCATTTTTTCGGAGATCGCTAGACCTGCAGCGTCATCCCCAGCTTTGTTGATACGAAGACCTGAAGATAATTTCTCCATTGAGTCGCCTTGTGCCTTATTTGCGTTACCGAACTGACGATACGTGTACTTATGTTCAAGTTTATAGGCGGGGGCACCCAGTGCCGAATGAATTACTCTTTGTGGATAAGAAGCCTTGCAAAGTATCTGCTTGACGCTGGCTATATAGTAAAAGAGGTCAATTCTTCTTATACAAAGAAACAAAGAACTATCGGCACTAACCACAATAAATCAGATGAACTTGACGCTCTTGCCATTTCCAAAACACTTATTTTCGAGTACAAAAATCTCCCTTTTGCCAATCCCCAAGACGTATACCTAGCCATTAAACAAACCCTTAACACTAGAAATAACTATATTCAAATGGCGGCCAACATTAAAATGTCCCTCCAAAATATTCTCGTTCACCACTATCCGATGCATAAAGAGTTTTTTAAAGATCTAGAAAGCAAAACAGCCAAGGGCTTCTTCAAAACCTACCCTTCTCCAGACCTATTGAAAGGAGTTACAGAGGGAGAGCTAATGGCCGTATTGCAACAATTTAATAAATCCGCACCTAAAAAGAAGGCACAAGAGATACTCACTGCCGTTAAAAGCAATGGCTGGAGTCAGACAGAGTATCAGAAAGAACAAAATGAAAGTGTAATCTCTTTTATTACTTCTCTAGAACATTTGGAAAGCCAAGTTACTGGGCTTGATGAAATACTTGATGATTTAATCGAAGTAACAGGCTATCCGCTGAAGACAATCAATGGAATTGATACAGTTCTCGCCGCTACCTTAATCGCCAATATTGGAGATATAAGCCGATTTTCGAGATCTGACAAACTGGCTAAACTGGCGGGAATAGCCCCTCTGGAGCACAGTTCGGGGGAAAGCCAGAGAAACTACTCTAATAAACTAGGCAACAGGGAACTAAACAAAGCCTTTTATTCCCTTGCCCTCACACAAATTCGTAAAAATATGAACCCAATCATGCATGACTACTACCAAAAGAAGATCAAAGAGGGGCGGAAGAAGAAACAAGCTATGGTCTATGTAGAAAGAAGGCTAGTAAACATAGTGTTTAGCATTATGAAGAATAAAATACCTTACAGACAGCCTGTGATAGAAAATAAGAGTGCATAAAAAAAAGAGACCCTAGAATGTCTAGAGTCTCTTTCTCTTTTTTATGATGCCGTTACCGTAATTGTAAATGTGGTTGAAACTGTTCCACCGAACCCATCATCAGCGGTTAATGTGATAGTTGCTGTGCCTGCAGCTAATGGTGTTATAGTGATTGTCTTACCTGTAACCTCTACTGTTGCTGTAGCTGTAGTATCGGAAACAGCAGTTAAAGTTAACGTATCTGTTGTATCAGCGTCAGCAAACGTGTTAGTTGCATCCACTGTTACTGCAGTTCCTACAACTCCAGTTTGATTCGTAATCGTAGTAGCTACTGTTGGTACGCTATTAGCATCTTCTACCTTGTAAGTTTTACCGTTTGTTAAACCGGTAATTTTCGCTCCTGTTAATGCTGCAACATCTGCTAATGTACCTAATGTTCCATCAGCTTTAACGTAAGATACTGTAGTTCCTTCAGTTACTTTGTATTTTTTCGCTGAAGTTAATCCAGTAATTTCGTTATTACCAGCTGTTCCAAGAGAGCCTTCTGCCAATGTAACTTCTGTTGCTGCTGGGGCAACATATGCTAAAGCAGCAGTTTTAAAAGTGGCAACTTTATTGGTATATTTATCCTGAAGGGCACTAGCAGCAACTTGAATCATATTAGTTGTACCTTCTAATGCAGTGCTGCGAGTGATTACTAGTTTATTTCCTACAATCTCAACCGTGTCGCCTGTAGCCAATGCATTAAATGTTGTTCCGTTTGTCGATAACTTAATAGCTGATTTTAATGAGGCTGCAGTAGAACCGACTCTAAAAATATCCTCACTAAACTCAATGGTAATAATTTTCTTAGACTCATCTAATGATTCCTTAGACTTGCTAGGTGCTACAGCGTCTTTTTTAATTGATGTAGCGGTTAACGTAAGAAGTTTGAATTTTACGATCTTATCATTTGCGTCAACTTCATACACACCTACATACTTATTCGCAACTGCATCAACTCCACTTATCGTCTTAGTGTCAGCAGATAAGTCGGAAAGGCCTAATTCTGTTACGGCATCTCCGCCCTTAGGAGTAGAGATAGTGGCATCTGAAATTTTATACTGAACTTTATTTCCTGCAGCCACACCTGAATAATTTAATTTAGTTGTTCCATCTACTGTTAACCCTGTTGCTACAGCACTAACTGTTAGTGCTTGAGCGTTCCCGCCCACAACTTGTTTAAATGAAACATCATTAAAGGAATCATGCTGCAATGTAATCTGGTTGTCTCCTACATTCAAGACATGTGCTTTTAACGTCAGTTTACCAGACACAATTGTATAATCTTCTGTTTTTGTTAACACTGTTTCCCCAATTTTTACCTTTGTGTTGGCAGTTGTCATCAGTTTATTCGTATCCACTAAAGTGATAACGGCATCTTTGCTATACGGGACAGCAAGAATATTGGGTGGTGCACTCATCGTTAATTTTGCTGTTCCTGAAGTCATTTCGTCCAGATATTCATTTCCAGCTGGGTCCACCACTTTAATGGCTAATTTTTTCCCAGGCTGTACGACAGGCAGTTTCAATGCGAACTTACCTGTTTTAGCAATTGTGTCTAGTTTAGCAACAGTGGACGTAACCAATGTATAAGTTTTCTTTGGTTCTTGAGGTACCGGTGTTTCTTCTGGCACTACCGATCCTTCAGTTGAACCATCTGTTATTGTTACCGCAGTCGTTAAGCTTGCAGGTGTTCCATCCGCTGCTACCGCTGCATAACGAACAACGTATTCTCCAGGTGCCAATGAAGCAATCTCAGTATCTGTTACAGCTGTATACGCTGTGTCTGTTTTCAATTTATATTCCATATCTGTTGTTGTGCCAGTGATTTTTCCATCATTTCCGGCGGCTGATACGTTTACTACACCTAAACTAGCAGGCGCAGCTGCTGGTGCTGCCGGCAATGTTTCTGAAGTAACTTCATAAACTGAAACGACCGCATTTGGAATAGCTGTCCCTTTAATTTCTTTTGTCGCATTAGTAATATCATTAATTGTTTGGGCAGTGGTAGCCGTGCCAAAAGTTAGTTTGTCGTAACCAAGTTTGTTTTCATTGACAGCCCAAGCTTGTTTTGGATTTAAATCGTCTAGTGGGGAAGACATTGTTCCTGCACTTACTTTCACATCGTAGACGCTGTTTTTATAATCGACAGCTTCATTTTCATCTGTAGCAGAATCGTCTTCAACATCTTGTCCAATAGTGAATAATTTATAGCTGCCAGCTGGAACAAATACTTTGAAGGATCCTTTTGTGTCGGAACTAGTTTCCCACGTAGTCGTAGCAGTAGCATCAGTAATTTTAATAGCAGCGTTTGTTACAATTTTGCCATCTGCATCAAATAATACTCCGCCAATCGCACCTTGTTTATTAGTATCGACGTTCCCTGATGCTGTTGAGAAAATAAAAGATTTCTTGAAGTTGGCTCCAGTAACCTTTAACTTTGTGGTCATTTTAACTTTAGCATTTTTAATAACCAGGGTGTACTCTCCAGAATCAACACTTAAATTAGTATACTTTTTTGAATCCGTGGAAGGTGTTAAAGCCACTTGTTCTCCCTTAGAATTTAATAGGGTAATCAAAGAAGGATCAATGGCAATGCCCTTTCCATCTGTAATTGTCAACTCCACGTTTGATTTAGCCACAGCGGTTGTAGTTGCTGCTGCTGAAGTTCCAGCAGCTTGGGCAACACCAGTTCCTGCTAAAGGTGTAGCTAATAATGCTAATGCCAGCGCCGCATTAACAAATTTTTTTGAATAAGGGTATTTTATCTTCATTATTTCCCACCTCATATTTATTAGTAAAGTACTGCTTTTATTGATATATTTACCAGTAAAACACCGAAGAAAAAGGCTCCTAAAGAGCCTCTTTTTATAAAATTAACGAAGTAACTGAAGAACACCTTGTGGCGCCTGGTTAGCTTGAGAAAGCATAGCTTGTGCAGCCTGAGAAAGAATTGAGTTCTTCGTTTGAGTCATCATTTCTTTCGCCATGTCTACGTCACGTACACGAGACTCAGCGGCTGTTAAGTTTTCAGAAGAAGTACCTAGGTTGTTGATAGTGTGTTCAAGACGGTTTTGAACAGCACCCAGTTTAGAACGTTCTGCGGAAACTGATTTAATAGCATCATCAAGAGTTGAAACCGCTGCAGAAGCTCCACTTTGTGAAGACACATCAATTTCATTAATGTGTAAATCAGCTGTTTTCATTGATTCAATCCCAACATCAATTGTTTGGTTTGAGTTTGCGCCAATCTGAAATTTCAAAGCCTCTGATGGAGTACCTGTAGAATTTTCTTCTTGACGAGTGACTAAAGTAAATGAATCTCCTACTTTAATTTTCGTAGAATCCATCGTTACAGTTAATCCGCCCATAGTACTTGCATCTCCAACTGCATCAGTAGTAGATCCTGCTGGAGTAAAAGCTGTTTCTGAGCTTTCCAGTCCTGTAGATGCTGGTGTGATCGTATAAGAATAAGTATCACTTTGAGCATCGTAGCTTGAAACTTTGACAGTAAAGGTATCATCAGCTGTTACAACTGCAGTTGTTGAGGCATCTCCATCTGAAAGGGTTGCATCTGTAATATCTACAGCAAAATCGCCTGTTTTACTTGCAATAGTGGCAGATTCATCTTTGTACCCTTTTGCAGACAAGTCACCATTTAGAAGTTTCTTAGTATTAAATTCAGTATTGTTAGCGATTCTATCTACTTCTTCTTTTAACTGAGTAACTTCTTTTTGTAATTCTGCACGGTCATCTTCAGTATTGGTATCGTTCGTAGATTGTACAGATAGTTCTCGCATACGTTGAAGAATTGAATGTGTTTCATTCAAAGCTCCTTCAGCTGTTTGAATTAAAGAGATACCATCTTGAGCGTTACGAGAAGCCTGATCCAAACCACGGATCTGCCCACGCATTTTTTCAGAGATTGCAAGACCTGCTGCATCGTCGCCTGCTTTGTTGATGCGAAGACCTGAAGCTAGTTTCTCCATTGATTTAGCTTGTGCGCCTGATGCACTTGATAACTGACGATGTGTGTTAAGTGCTGCAATATTGTGATTGATAATCATTTTTTGTTCCTCCTTGAGTTTGGCTGTTCACATCCTTGTGAACAGTTTTCTGTTTGTTTAGCAATCCGTTTCAGGTCGGCCGCCCTGTTCTGTTTTGCTTACACTAGTATTATCGACACATTTAAAAAATGTTTAATAGATTTTTTAGGTTTTTATTATTTTTTTTAGCAAATTTGTGAAATTAATTTTATATTTATAAGAAACATAACTACACGATAGGAAATTTTATCCAACGTTATATGTTTTACTAGAATACAGGTAAAATTAACCAAAAATGGTTCAAATGTAAAAAAGAGAGAAATTTCGCTAAAGAACGAGCCGCAGTTATTTTTCTTTTACAACAGCGGTTCTTTTCATTTATAAGAATTCTCTTTTTCAAGCGATCACAGTGGTAATTATTACGGGTATGATTGCTGTGCTTGCTCTTTGCTGAAAAACCATTTGCGCCAGCCGGAGATTAGCGAGATTGATTCTATGAGCGGGCGTGAATTTGAGCTATATTCATGTGAGCTTTTTGGATAGATGGGTTACACAGTTCAGGTAGTACCAGCGGCAGAGGATTACAGGGTGGACCTGCTTTTAAAAAAGGCAGCCGGACGATTGCGGTGCAGGAAGTGAAAGCGGCAGAGTTTTATTACAAATCATTCGATTCGGGGTAGTGACAAACAGCTTTTTACGGATACATCGGCGAAGCTAGCGAAATCCATGCATATACGATTTATGGGTTGGAACGAATTGACGAAAATAATGATTGGAATGAGGAAAAAGGAAGCATAAAATTCGCAAAAAAAATAACCGTCTCTCTTCCTTAGATAAGGCGGTTATTTGCTTAGATTAACGTCTGACTAACCTAAAACGATTCTTTTTGAGTTTTACTTGTTTTCGGCTGCTTAATAACGAAGGAACGTCTGTATCAAAAATGTCTGCAATGCTCTTTAATGTATCGAGTGTAAGGTTTTGATTGCCTGATTCAATGCGCGAGATGACGCTTTGTTTTGTTTGAAGCTCTTCTGCCAAATTTTCCTGTGTCCAACCTCGCTTTTTTCTATGACGGATCATGTTTCTTGCTAACTGATATTGCGGTTCACTTTCCTCCCGTCCATTCGTAACATTTAGACCTTGCTGCCGCTTAATAATAAAGGAAGAATTGACCGATACACGTCGCTATTTAACCGGAAAACAATTGGGGCTGACCGGATAAAAGTCATTTATCACTCACTTCTTTCTCCCTGCTAATCACTTCCATAAATTTACACACAAAAAATCAAAACTCCCGTCCATTATTTCATTGGAGGGAGTTTGAACAGGCCGGAAAGATCGGTAACGCCGGCGGATGCGGATTTGTTTTCGCTACCGATGGCGACGTAAATTTCTTTCCGGTGAATGTCGATGTGCTTCGGCGCATTGATGCCGAGCTTTACTTGGTCGCCGGAAACGGTAACGACGGTGATTTCGATATCGTCACCGATCATGAGCGATTCACCTGGTTTTCGTGTAAGGACGAGCATTGGTTACGCCTCCTTTGCCTGAAACAGGTTGTGGCGTGTTTCGTACGGTGTGCCGGTTAAAATCACCTGGCGTCCGCTGTGCGTTTTTTTATTAATGACGATCGGTGCCTGCAAATTGGCTGTCGTCTCTTCAAAGGGATCGCGTAACGTTAAGATGTTTAAAAGCGTGACGTCTTCTTCTTTTTTAATGGCAAGGGAATCAATGGTCGCATCGTCAATTTTCACGTTGTAGTCGACAAAAAAGGAGAAGGGATCAGTGACGACAAAGCTTAAATCTGGTGTTGAAACAGACTGAAGCGCGTAAAAGACGTTATTGTCTGGAAACGCTAATAGAACAAATTTCTTTTCGTTTTCAAAGCCCGGAATGCCATTTGAAAAGGTAATGATATCTTCTTGTTCGATTTCTTTTTCACCGTGGTATTTTGTTTCGATCTTCACGTTGATCATCCTTTAAATCGTTTTATTGACCGTTTGAAATTGGATAGACGGGTATTGTTTCACTTGAAAGCTGACGTCACCTGGCTGATAGCTGATGATCGGCTTATTGGCGCGCGTGTTGTTTTCCACCTGATGAGCCTGTACGTCAATTTGAACGTCGCCCGGCTGGTAGTTGATTTTTACACTTCCGTACGACGGAATATAAGCAATACCGAGTTCGTGAGTCCGGTCCACACGCCGCGCCGCCTGCATTACAATGGCGTTGCCGCCTTTATGAATGTCCGCAAGCTCGCGTCCTTCCGCTGCCCGGCGGCCGGTGCCTTCGAGTGCTTTTTGGCGTCCATTCGCTGCGGCATCTTTAATCCGAGTAAAAATGTGCTTCCGGTCCATGTCGTCCCACGCTTGGCGCTGGTCAATTGTCAGCTTGCCGGGTGTTGTCTGAATGCGCATATCCGCTTTTGGCTGCTTTAAGTCCACCGTTGCGGGCGGCTGCTGGATGGACAGCCTTCCCGGTGATGAAGAAATGCCAAGATTGGCTGGCGTTGTGCTAATTTGAATTGCTGGGATATTCACTAAAAGAACCCCCCTATTAACGTAGATAATCCATCAAGGACGGCTGAATAATGCGGGCACCGACAGAAAGAGCGGCTTTATGAACGGTTTCCTGCACCGTTAAATCTGTGACGACCTGTTCAAAATCGACGTCTTCATTTTCGGATAAAATACGGGAAGCGACCACTCTTTGTTCCGCTGCACGGGCTTCCATCAGCTCAATCCGGTTGAAACGGGCGCCGATTTTCGCGCGTGCGGTTGAGTTGTTTTCCATGTGAACATCCAAGTCTTCAAGCAGTCCGCTTAAGTCAGCGCCTGTTGTTGTATCGTCTTCTAACGTGTCGATAATTTTTTGGACATCTTCAAATAGACCGGCGGGGAACGCTTCAGCAGCCGTAATGTTTACTTGGATGTGCACGCCTTTGGATAATTCCAGCTCGGCTTTTCCTGCATTGCTTGAAACCGTTGCGCCTGTAGCGGTTCCTTCTACCGGCTTCGTTGTTGTCGCGGTACCGTTAAACAAGTACTTCTCGCCAAACTTTGTATTCGCGATTTCCAGTAAATGCTCTTTTAACTGAACTACTTCTGCTTTCGTCGCTTCACGCTGTTCCGCATCGTACGTATCATTTGACGTCTGCACGACGAGTTCGCGAATCCGGTCCATTGCCAGCTTTGCTTTATCCAGCGAGGAATCGGTGTTTTCGACCCAATTGTACGCTTCGCTGAAATTGCGCTGGAACTGCTCGACTTCCTGCAGGCTGCGGCGGTAGACGATTCCTTTCATGGCGACAACCGGATCGTCTGACGGTTTGGTGATTTTTTTCTGTGTCGCGACTTGTGTATTTAACTTGTCAAGCCGAGACAGACTCGATGTTAAATTTTTCATCATGTTTGATGACAGCATTGATTGTGTGACGCGCATATACATTCACTCCTTATTAACGGCCGCCTGTGCCCATACCGTTAATGATTTTATCCAGCATTTCATCGACGATGGTAATCATGCGGGCCGCACCGTTGTATGCGTGCTGATACTTAATTAAGTTTGTCATTTCTTCATCTAGTGAGACAGAAGAAACAGATTCACGATTTGTGACAACCGATGCACGCAGTACTTCTACGTTGCTCTCCATGCGTGAGGCCTGCTGTGAGTCAACGCCAAGACGCCCGATGACCCCTTCATAAAATGAATTCATCGATCCAGTTTTAATTGGCAGGTCTGCTGGAATCGTGTAGTCTGTGCCCGTTCCTAAAAGATCGATCGTGCTGCCTGGCTTCAGCAGCATGGCACCAATACTAGAAAGATTCAATGCGTTGTTTCCGTCTCCAATGTTCACGACCGTTCCATCCGGTCCGACAGCCGAAGCTGCCACTTGTTTCGTCGTAATTCCAGTCAGACTTAAAGAGCTTGCGGCACCTGTGTAAACAGGTTCGCCTGCCGCAGCTGCGTTAGTCAAGAACATATCCTGACCCGGATTTCCTTCTGCATCAAACCCCATTTTATGAATATCATTCACGAGTGTTTTGAATGTGTAAGCAAATTTATCAAGCTCATCAATCATATTCTGGTAAATGCCGACAGTGGCTGCCTCGACTGTGCCGTCACCGTCCGTATCTTTCATTCCTTTATAGCCATAAGCTTCGATTAGCCCTTTGATTTCACCATTTGGAAATACCGGGCTGCCGTTTGCATCAGCAAATGGCACTTCTATTATCGCCCCTGGTGTGTTTGCCCGGTCGTGTTCAATTAAATAAAAGTTATCCACCCGATTGCTACCGACCGGAATAGAGGTATCAACGCTCGTCGAATTAGCGAAACTGAGCAATGAATATGACTCTTTATCAATTACATTTATTTTTGCACCGCTCGAATCCATGATGCTGACTGTATAGATCCCTTCTGCAATAGCAACCGCATTTCCTCCGCTCGGCTCTTTTGCAATGGATACATTCATATACTGTGATAGTTCGTCAACAAGACGATCACGCTCATCATACAAGTCATTTGGCAAATAACCGTTTGGTTCTATTTCACTAATTTGCTGATTCACAGTAAATAATTTTTCAATGACGGAATTCGCTGCGTTCACGGTGATGCCTGCTTGATTGCCGAAATCTTGTTTGACCGAATGCAATGAATCAGACAAGTAATTGAATGTATCAGCTGCCGCTTGAAGGCGTTCGAGTACAACGCCGCGCGCGCCTTCGTTTTCTGAAGCACCCGCTAAATCCTGAAACGATTTCCACAGTTCAGTCATTGTCGCAGCAAGACCTTCATCGGTCGGTTCGTTTATAATGTCTTCCACTTTTGTAAGCGCATCTGCACGTGCGCTCCAGTAACCAAGCTTTGTGTTTTCATTCTGGTACTGGACATCTAAAAATCCATCCCGAATACGCTGAACTGAACCGGCTTCTACCCCTGTCCCCATTTGACCGGGAATATCCGGGCGGTTCAATCCGACAGCCGGATAAGGAGTTGTCGTCTGAAAATTAACACGTTGACGTGAATAACCTGGTGTGTTCGCGTTAGAAATGTTATGACCTGTCGTATAAAGAGCACTTTGCTGCGTAAACATGCCGCGCTTCGCTGTTTCAAGTCCCATAAATGTTGATGTCATGATTTTCTCTCCTATGCTTTCGAATCAAATACCGGCCCGGAAGACGGCTCGTTCTGATCACCCTCAGGCGCGTAATTCCCCGCATCCGGCGGGGCTAACAAATCCAGCTGCAAATGAACGAATTGAAGCGACTGATCCAACAATTCAGCATTTAAGTCATTGACCCTCTTTAATTCCAGCAATACACTCATCAGTCCGTCACGAAGATGCGCCGCATGCTCCTGCTCTTCTTCTGGAAGCTGTGAAAGCTGATCCATGATCGTTCCATCTGACTGAGAGGCGCGCTGTTTTTCTAAAATCGATATCGCGCTGATATGCTTTTGCTCATCGCGGATAATCCGGTTCAATTCGTCCATTTTATTTTGTTTGACCGCTTCTGTTTTGGCGTATGCCAGTCCAAGCAGGCTTTTATGAAGCGCCAGCTGTTTTTCGAGCGTTTCGATGATGAGCATGACG
Source organism: Domibacillus sp. A3M-37 (assembly GCF_024213455.1). Lineage (NCBI taxonomy): Bacteria > Bacillati > Bacillota > Bacilli > Caryophanales > Bacillaceae > Domibacillus > Domibacillus sp. A3M-37. The sequence goes on from NZ_JANAVL010000001.1 coordinate 459,062, forward strand.
CTCCCCCTTTTACGTGTAAATGTTAATAAGCAAGCCTTGAATTTCGCCGACTTTGCTCAAAATATCAAGCTGTGACTTTTCTTTGTTGATGACGTCATTAGCAAGCTGAGTGAGCCGGCTGTCGACTTCTTTGACGATTTTATATACTTTCGTCCGGCCGCGCCGGTTAAAGCCGCGCTGTTCTTCCAGCTGAAGGCCGCTATTCACTGCTTCTTCCATAAATTCCTTGACCATCTTTTTATATTTGCGCAAGTCGTCAATCGTCCGGTGTTCAGCGAGCTTTTCGCCTTGCGTTTCAATGTCTTTCATCATGCCGGTCATTTTTTCGAGTGCGGCATTTTGGCGCTTACCCGCGATTACATCCGTAAACGCTACGGATGCTTTCGCTGTTTCTTCTTTCCGTTCGGTCCGGGATGCGGAAGCTTTATTTACGCGCTGTATTTCCATGCTGATTCACCCCGTTTGCTTATTGAAGAAGCTGCAGAACACCCTGCGGAAGCTGATTCGCCTGCGCGAGCATCGCCTGCCCCGCCTGGTTCAAAATATTGTTTTTTGTAAAGTGTGTCATCTCTTCCGCCATGTCCAGGTCACGGATGCGGGATTCAGCAGCCGTTAAGTTTTCATTTGCTGTCTGCAAATTCGTAATTGTGTGCTCGAGCCGGTTTTGAGCAGCACCCAGCTTGCTCCGCTGTTCAGATACTTTTGAAATGGCTGCATCAATTGTTGAAATAGCCGATGAAGGGTCAGTTATCATGTCTAAGCTGTCGACACCTAAATCAGAAGCGGCCATTGCCGTGATTTCCAGACTGAGCATTTGATTTGCATTAGCACCGATTTGGAATTCAATGCCGCCAGCCGGTATACTTCCATCTAAAAGTTTCTTTTCGTTAAATTCTGTTTCATTTGCAATGCGATCAATTTCGTCAGTTAACGCATCAATTTCATCTTGAATTGCCTGCTGGTCCTCAGATTCTAACGTACCATTTGATGCTTGAACAGACAACTCGCGCATCCGCTGTAAAATATCATGTGTAGAAGCAAGAGCACCCTCGGCTGTTTGAATAAGCGATATAGCATCGAGTGAATTACGCTCTGCCATATCAAGACCACGGACTTGTGAGCGCATTTTTTCAGAGATGGCAAGACCCGCTGCATCATCTGCCGCACGATTAATGCGAAGACCTGAAGATAGTTTTTCAAGACTTTTGGATGTGGCATTGTTTGTATTATTTAAATTCCGGTAAGCATTTAATGCTTGAATGTTATGGTTGATTCTCATCGATTATTTCCCCGTTTCAAATGTATTTTCCGGTTGTTCTTCGACAAAGATATTTTGTTCATAGGCATTTTGTTTACGGACTGCCGGTTTAGACGGCGCATGTTTTAATGCTTCGTTCCAGGCATCTGCTATCGTTTGAAACAGCTGCTGTGCATCCGCGAGCCGCTGTGCATCTTTATGAATGTTCGCTTGAATGACCATATCAGCGATAAAGTTATAGATGTGGTCGAGCTGGTCGGCGATAATGCCCGCTTCATAGTTCAAACCGGCACCGAGGCGCTCGGTAATATCATTAATTTTCTGCATGGCGCCATTCGCCTCTGCATACTTTCCTTTTTTTAAACATGCTGCTGCTTCTTCAAACTGCTTTAGTCCTGCTTCATATAGGAGAGCCGTAATTTGCTGCGGTGTTTTTTGATAAATCATTTCTTTTGTGATCACATTTGTCACCTCATTTGTATGTATCGGCAAAATTTGCCGGAATTTAATACGTGGATTCCATTTCTTCGATCAAAATAAGCATTTCCGCGATAACGGAATACAGTTGAGGTGGAATCGAATCGCCAAGGTCGATGTCGATCAGCTCCGATAAAAGAGAAGAGTCCTTCTCCATCGGGACGCCGTGCTGGCCGGCGAGCTCCAGAATTTTGGCGGCGAGCGCCCCTTTTCCCTGTGCAACGACAGTCGGCGCGCTTCCTTCTTCGTAGCGGATGACCGCTGCCGACGGACCGTTCAGCTTGCGGCGGTTGATCTGGTTGTAATAGCTCATATCGTGAAATCAAACCCTTTCGAAGACGATGACGTTTTCCCCGTTTTCACTTCTGCCTGTTCTTCTTTTTTAGCGAATGTGCCGAATTGCACCGCACCGACACGGTAGCCGATGTCTGAAAGACGGTCTTTCAACACGACGGTGAGCGGCTCCATTTTTTGTTGGAAGTCTTCTTGGTCATTTTGAACTTTCACAGACAAATTTCGGTCTGCGGATGAAATGGTCATGCCCACGGGGCCGAGTTTTTTCGTTTCAAATAAAAAGTGGATCGAACAGTTTTCCCAGTCGACCTGCTGGCCGGCATCTTTAGAACGGATAAAAACATTGACGTTTTCTGCCTGGCCGCCAAGTAAAAATGGCAAGGACATCATCATCGACTGAAGGCCTGGCTCCGGCTTGCTTAACAGCTGCTGGCCGGCTAAGTTCGCAGCTGCCTGTTCGCCGGAGCCGCCTGACTGCTGGCCCATTGACGCGAGCAGGGCCTGTTTTAACGCATTCGGCACTTCTGCTTTTCCTTTTAATAAAGCATTAGCCTGCTCGTGTTCATAGTTAAAACCGGTCGCACGCACGAGTTCAAATACATTTCTCGCACTCGGTGTCTCGTAAAGACCGGCCATCGCTCCGGCAAGGTTTCGCTGCGGCGTCTCTGCCAGTTCCTGCGTGATCATGTGCATGACGCGTGAGTCGGATGGTTTAAATGTCACTTTGTCGATCAACGCTTTAACGTCCGCAACAATCCGGGCGGCTGCTGGCGTGTCACCTTTAGCAAGCAGCTTGCGTGCATCCGCTAACTGCTGAGACGCCTGCATTAATTGCTTTTCGGTTTTCATATCGGTATACAGCATAAAATCGCCTTTTAAAATGGCGTTGTCGAGTGTCTTGATGGCGGTTTCTACAATAGGTTTTGCCTGCTGCGGCGTTTTGATCAGCAGTTCAGCGGTCTGCAAATTGCGCATAATGTCGCGCTTAAATTGTTTAAAATCAATCGCGGACTGCGACATTTTTTCCGTAATCGTCGTCATGATGACGGTTTTCGAAGCAGGAGGCACGTGGGCGAATAGTTCATCCGGGATCACTGGCGCGCTGTCCGCAACAGGCGGCTGGATAAGCGGTTCGACCGCTTTCATAAGCTCACTGCGCGCCGCCAATTCTTTCCCTGAGGCCATAAAGGCTTCCGCTTTTTCAATCGTGCCCCCGAGTTCTGGCATTGCATCTTTCATAAAAGAGGCAATCCGTTCAAATGATGGTTCTTTTTGAATCATGACCGCTGCTTTTTGCGGCAGTGACGGTTCAGTTTCGTTTGTTTCCGGAATGATAATCCTGGACGCAGGAAGAGAAGCGGTCATTTTCGCCTGTGCCAAGTCTGCCAGCTGTAGTGCTTCGGCGAGCGGCTTGATCGCAACAGCTCTGTCCCCTGTAAACAACGTACGAATCGCCTGGACGATCATTTGAATCGGCTCACCGTTTTGAATTTTTTGGTTTAATTGCTGTAGCAGTGGATTGTTTGGCTGCTGCTTCAGAAGTGTTTGAATCGCCGCTTCTACTTTGCTGATAGCTGTTTTCAACAGCTTTTCCGCGTCTGTTACGGACGTATCCGCTACTACCGCTTGAATCTGTTTGGTCGCTTCTGGACTGATTTGAAAAGGCTTTAATGCGGATTCGACCGCTTTTTGCATCTCAATTTGGGTCATTTTATCTGCCTGCTTTAAAATCGGCTCTAACGCTTTCATTACGTCCTTCACAGCACTTGATGGCATTTGCTGTTTGATAATTGATTCAACTGCTTTGAAAAGATCATTGCTTTTGGTCAATTGCAGCGCTTCTTGAGTACGCCCGAGCTGCAATGCTTTTTCAATCGCAGCGCGTGTATTTTCAGGAAATTCGATGCCCGACTGCGTCAGCCACTCAGCCGCCTGCTTGCCAAAGGGTGTTCCTGTCAAAGCAGCATGTACCGCTTTTAACGATGATTCGGAAGGCATAATGCCTTTATCGGCCAGCGCCTTCACCGTGGCAAGCTTGTCCGCTTCTGTTCCAGGTGTTGTTTCCATAAACGTCTTTACGGCCTGGGTGGCTTCTTTTGTGAGCGTCATTCCTTTTTCCGAGAAAACGGCGAGTTCCAGCGGCTGTTTTTCCGTTTTCGGGGCCGTTCCCGCTATGGATTCAATGGACGCTGCGGCACTTTCTCCTTGTGTAGATGCAGCAGCCGGCTGAATGGGCGTTAGTGTCGCTTGTGGCTGAATTTTCATTAGTCGGGCTCCTTTTCCTGTGTATGTACATAAAGAAAGATCGCCCAAAGAAATCTCGTGGGCGATCCGGTTACGGTTACAGCTTTCCGTAAAAGTCGAGCATGGCTTTAGCGGTTGCGTTTGCATCCGGTTTGTATGTGCCACTCTCGACCTTTTCTTTCAGAAGCGCGATTTTTTCGCGGCGTTCAGCTAGTATTCTTGATGAGTCTTGCATCTCTTTGGCGGCGCTCGAAATTTCGAGCTTGTCGCCGGCTGCCGGGCTGGCGGCTTTGGCCGCGTCCGCTTGTTTCAGCTGCTTCTGATACGGATTGATCCCGTTTAATCCGGGTGTCTGATTTATTTTCATCTCCGTATCCTCGCTTTCTTTTTTATTCCTGTGCTTATTATATCGTCTTTACGGTGAAAATGTTTAATGAGGAATTTTGCATATTTTTTTAGCGCAAAAAACCCGCCAAATGGCGGGTTTAGTCTGAGCGTTTTCCTAAATATGCTCTTTGGTTCTGCTTGCTGCGCTCCCGGGTGAATTCCTGCTGCCGGTCGTGCAGCTTCAAATCTGTTTCAATTTCCTGCAGGCAGCTGCTGCACATTTTTCCTTTTTGAATCACAGTGCCACAGCGATCACACGGGTAACCAAGGTTCGGAAACTGTGCCGGCTGCAGACGGCCTTTTCTCACCCACTTATGAAGCATGCCTTCAGTGGCACCTGTTACTTCTATAATCCGTTCAATTGTCGCCGCGCGGTTTTCCCGTTTCCGTAAAAATGTGTAGGCGGCTTGATAAAGTTCTTCTTCCGACCGAGAACATTTTGGACAGACATCACGAAATGCATTTTGCGCATACAGTGCGCCACACCGTGGACAGTCAACGATTTCATTCATCCCATTCACCTCAAGTCTTTAATCTGTAGTTCTATTCTCATAGCGGAATGTCAAAATGTCAAGAACCGCTTCGCGCAATGGTTATACTTTTAACAGAGACCGCTCCTGCCTGTCCAAGTGCTTCCGCCACGAGCCGAATGGTCGCGCCTGTCGTATATATATCGTCAATAACAAGGATAGATTTACCGGCAGCATTGCCAATCGGATAAAATGTCTGCGCCGCCTCTATTCGTTCGGCACGCGATTTTTTGGATTGCTTGTCCGATTCATGCCGGGCAAGAAGCGGTGTAGACGAGAGTCCCGCCATTTCAATAAGCGCTTCCGACTGGTTAAAGCGCCGTTCAGCGAGGCGTAACGGCGGGAGCGGCACCGCACAAACGAGATCACAAGCCGTTTTCTTGGCAGCCGCCTGAATGTCTTCCGCGAATAGTTCGGCCAATGCGTAATCGCCCCGATATTTAAACCGGGCGATCAGTGCTTTCATGGCGTCGTTGTAATGATACAAAGATTGATTTGAACTAAAAATATTTTTCTCCCACGCAGCACAATCGGGACATATTCCTTTTTGATCCATAGGTCTTGAACATACTTCACATGACGGACCGTCTATTTTTTCAAATTGATTGAGGCAGATGTTGCAAAGAACCGGGGCTTTGGCACCAAAAAAAACACGCCACGACTGGACCGCTGTGTCGTTTTCGCATAGCAGACATTGGCTCACGGATCCAAAAGCCCCCTTTTTTGTCCGAGCGTATTCATTTCATTGATTTGCTTGATCGCCCGCACCATCGCTTCCGTTTTTCCGTAATGAAAAAATACAATGTCACCTGTCGGACAATTGGCGCTGCGCCCGGCCCGACCAGCAATTTGAACGAGCGCACTTTCGGTAAACACTCGGTCTTCCGAACCGACAATTGCGACGTCGACACTTGGAAACGTGACGCCTCGCTCTAAAATCGTTGTTGTGAGCAGAATGGGCACGTCACCCCGGCGCATCGCTTCGACTTTTTCTTTTCGGAGCGGATCGGCCGCATGGACACTTTCAATGCGCGGGTTTATGTTTTTAAAAATCGGCAGCGCTTTATTCATCGCGTCGATATGCGGATAAAAGATAAGCGCTTTTTCTTTTTCTTTGACCCAATTTAAAACAGATGCCGAAACGATTGATTTTTTCCAGTTTCCGCACCAGACCATGTTCGGTACCGGAAGCGGCTTACGATGATAACGGGCTGGGATAAGCGTCGCATCGCGTCTGCCGGATTGGATTTCTGACTGCCACGAAGTTTCTGGGGTGGCGGTTAAATAAATGAGCGACGAATCCGGCTTGCGTGCTTTTTGAACGGCGTATTGAAGAGATTGGTCAAACGTGTACGGAAAAGCATCGACTTCATCAACGATCATGACGTCAAACGCTTCATAAAAGCGGAACAGTTGATGAGTGGTGGAGATGACAAGCGGGCTGTATATGTGGCGGTCCGGGCTGCCTCCGTACAATGCGGCAGGCGGTGTGTCTGGAAACACCTTTTCAAGACGCGGTGCCAGCTCCCGGACAACATCTGCTCTCGGGGCGGCAATGCAGACGCGTTTTCCATCAGACAGTGCCGCCGCGATTCCTTCAAACAGCACTTCCGTTTTGCCGGCACCGGCGACTGCCCAGACAGTATGCTCGCTCTCGTTTTGTATAGCGCGCCATACATTGTCAGAAGCGATTTTTTGTCCGGTTGATAATATACCGGACCAATGCAGCGTTCCAGCTTTTTCCGGATGCTCCGGTTCGGGCCCGGTCCAGCGATAAAGAGTCGTACAAGATGAAATTTTGCCCATTTCAATACAGTTTCGGCAGTATGTGCAGCGTTTGCCGCAGCGGGCGCATGGATGAGAGGAAAAAGTTGACGTATTGCCGCAGCGGTGGCAGTGTGGCAAGTCAGATAAACCGGGGCGGGCCGCAAAAAGATGAAGGTCAGAAATTGTCGGTATTTCTTCATCTGTTAATTCACGTCCGGAAAAAAACGAAAAATTTGTCATAGGTCACGTCCTTTCGCCTTCAGTATACAGCGTCTTATCTAAATATGACAATCATTGTCATATTGTCATCGGAATTTAACATTAGGGCATTTTTTTGATATGGTATACTTTTATTTGTAATATGTGGTTAAAAAGAAAGGGGATTTTATGAGAAAAATTGGAGGAAGCCTGACGGCATTTTTACTCGTATTCACATTCGTGTTTCACGTGTCGGCACAGAGCTTCAGCGATACATCAGGTCATTGGGCAAAGTCAGAAATTGACGAACTCGTGTCAGAAGGTGTCATTGCCGGTTATGATGATGGAACATTTCGTCCTTATACGAATGTAACAAGAGGCCAGTTTTTGGCGTATCTTGTCCGGGCTCTTAAGCTGCCTGACGGCGATACTGCGTTTAAAGACGTTGGCCCGGGCAGCACGCTGTATACTGAAATTGCCGCAGCGAAAAAAGCAGGTATTATTGCAGGTACAACAGATGGCCTTGCGCTTCCAAATGAAGCGATTACGCGGTCAGATGTAGCGGTTATGCTTGATCGGGCTATGCGTCTCGATGGCGGTTACACAGACCGGTCACCTCTTACATTTACAGATGCAAAAGAGATTGGCGGATATGCGTATGCGGCTGTTGAACGAATGACGCATTATGGATTAATTTACGGGACAGCTGAGAATGCATTTTTGCCGTCTAAAGTCGCGACACGCGGCGAATCTGCGGTGTTCATTCACCGGATGATGACAAAGCTTGGATTACTTGGTGAAGACAAGGATCCGATTGAGATTCCGAAGCCGGCAGATAATCAAGAAGTGATGGTTCCAGTAAACGAATCTCAGTATGTAAAAGTCCGAATGAATTCACGCGGTGTACCACTTTCCTATATCCGCAATGAAACCGAGAAACATATTTTGTCCACTGATTATCACTATTACTATCACATGGGCTATGCGTCGAATCCGCTTGGCTCCCTTCGTGTCACGCTTCGCAAGCTTGAAAATGGCGATACGTTCGTATTTACGAAATTCACTCACAATGCGGACAATACATATTCCGCAACAGTTTCATTGCCATTTTCACAGTCTGATAGCTATTCATTAGCCAAATATAGTGATCAAGGGACAGTCGTTCAAGAACATCACGATGTATTTGGTATTGACGAAACAAGTCATCCGATTGGCGTGTTGTCTGTGAAAAAGGGCTCCACTGTGAAAAACGAAGTCATGATGGGTAAAAACTATGTGTCACTTCCAAAGCAGCAAACCTATTCAAACGGAACGGTTTCCCGCCTTCATGTGCTTGACAAAGAGTATGCAGGCTATGATATTGCCCAAGCAGACAATACCGTAACCGCAAGCATGAACATGACGGTGCGCGGCAAAGCTATTTCCGATTCATGGGCACTTGTTTCGGACCAGTCATTATTTAAAAGCGAGTCAACACGAAATGAGTGGTTTAAACGCACGATTGCGGAGTACATTTCCATTAATAACTGGCTGACGGCGGATGGCGCGTATACAAAACTGCCGTGGTCGATTGAGCCGGGCTATAAGATGGGTTATGGCCGCAGTATTAACCGGATGCAGGGCGGTATTTATTTAACCGCGTATCAGCAGCATAACGACCGGTATTTATACGATATCGTATTGAATTCGGTTGCGGATCTGGATGTCTTTTCCGGCGGTGAAGTGACAAAAGGAACACAGCCGCTCTTTTATACAGAATATACGAGCACATGGCTGAAAAACGCCTACAGTACAACAGCACCATATGTCGATACACGTTTAAATGAAAACGCGGCGATGTTTTTGAAAAATACCGGTGAAGCGCTTGGCATTGAGTCATTGAAAGATGACAACTTATCGTATGCCAACTTCCTTGTGAATCAAAAAGCGCTCGGCAACACCATTCCGGTTACGTCTTCAAGCTACGTGATTTCAGATTACTATAAGTCTAGCTCTGCTAAAACACACTCTTCGCTTAACCACGTGCTCGGCGGCATGCGCTTCTTGATCGTCGCGTATGAACAAACGGGCGACGAAAAGTATTTGAAAACGATGCGCGAACTAAAAGCCGGTATTGAAAACTTGTATCCGGAATGGGTTCGTTCAAACGGCGACCTTTGGTATCAGGTGAATCCGGACTTAACATTCGCCGGTGGCGACTATGAGCTTCTGACGCTGTTGGATTTGCTGCTAAACCAGGAATCACTTGAGCGGATCGGCATGCAGCGCAGTGCGATTTTCGATCAAATGATCCGGACGAAAACAACGTATCTCGTCCAAAACAACCGTCCATTCATTAACGAAGTCATTAAAAAGCTGAATGAACAAGGCTTCGGTGACTTAATTAGCGGTACAAGGGCTGCAAGCATAGACCGCATTGATGCAGAAGAAATGCAGATGATTACAGACGTACTTAACTCTATTCCGCAATAAAAAAAGCGTTCCGGTTAACAGCCGGAGCGCTTTTTTATATTGTGACGCCGCTGATTTCGTGACTAACTCTGTTTTTTCGTGACCAATCAGCGCTGTTCGCGGCCAATTGACGTGTTTCGTGACCAACTTTAAAATCTATGAACTTTTTTTCGTCCAGCCCATCGCAAGGGCGCCTTCACCTAAATGCGTCGCAATGACCGGACCGAAGCTTGAGATGCCGAATTCCGCGTTCGGGAACCGTTTTTTTAGCTCTGTCATCCACATGCGCGCTTCGTTTTCCCGGTTGGCGTGGATAATGACAGCCTGAAACTTGTCTCCTTCGTTATATTCTTCTTCAAACAAGTCGCCGATTCGCTTCAGCGCTTTTTTGCTCGTCCGGATTTTTTCAAACGGCACAATTACTTTGTCTTCAAAATGCAATATCGGTTTTACCTGCAGCAAGCTGCCAATCAGTGCCTGTGCCCCGCTTAACCGGCCGCCTCGTTTTAAATGGTTTAAATCGTCCACCATAAAATACGCTTTCGTCCACTTCTTCATTTCTGTCAGCTCGGCCAAAATCTCGCTTGGCATTTTGCCCTGTTTCACCATTTCAACCGCACGAAGGACGTAAAATGCCTGCGGCGTGCAGCTCAGTTCCGTATCAAATGAATAAACGTCAAGTCCCTCAACCATATCGGCCGCCGTCATCGACGATTGATACGTGCCGCTAATACCACTTGATAAATAAATGCCAATCACTGCATCATATTCCTTGGCAATTTGCTCGTACATGTCAACGAAGTGACCGATGACCGGCTGGGACGTCGTAGGCAGCTTGCCCCCCTCATTGATTTTTCCATAAAACTCTTTCATCGTGATGTCAAATTCTTCACGGTACGCATCCTCGCCAAAAATCACGCTGAGCGGGATCATAAAAATATTCAGTTCATCGCGCAGCGCTTTTGGAAGATAAGCTGTGCTGTCGGTCAAAATGGCCGTCTTCATCTGCTTATACCTGCCTTCTCTTTTTCTCATGTTTCTTACATTTTATCTCAATACAGGTTATTTTGCATCTTTTTTCGATAAGATTGAGAAGCAGGAGAGATAAATGCGAAAGCGCCATCGGTTGTTTTAGCCGGTGCTTCCCTATGGGGCATGATCGGCATATTTGTACAGGGACTTTATAAAGAAGGACTTACACCAATCGATGTCGTTGCACTTCGGGTATTGGGTTCAGCGCTCGTTTTATTTCCTTTTTTAGCACTTTGTAAGTGGCACTTGCTCAAAATCCGGCTGCGGGATCTGCCGTTTTTTGCAAGTTTAGGCATTGTCAGCATCGTATTTTTTGATTTATGCTTTTTTACAGTCGCAGCTGTTGGAGTTGGACATCCTTATGAACGCCTCCGGTCTTGTTATGTTGTCGACGATTTTTGCTTACATTTTGTACACAGCAGGTTTGTCAAAAATGGAGTCCAGCCGCGCAGCGATTTTAGCAACAGCGGAGCCGGTTGTATCGCTTTTTATTGGGATGCTCGTGTTTGGAGATGCGTTGACTGTATGGCAAACTGCTGGGGTAATCTGCATTTTAGGTGCCGTTTTATTTACAATTGAACGGCGGCGGCGGATCAACCCAGCTTAAACGGCTGCTTGTGCGACTTTTCAATTTTGTGTGTGATATCTGCTCACCTTGTACGATTTTCTTCCCATTGGTGAGAAAAAGAAACCTCCTGCGAATGCAGGAGGTTAGAGACTGTCGACAAAGTCAACATTCGTTTTTTAAAAATTTCTATTGCCGAAAAAGGCAGGCATCTTTCAGAAAAGCAGGCTCGTTTTTTTACCTGGAGCCGATAGGTGAAACCACCCGGACTTCGCTTTCCGCGGGCAGTGCAGGCGCTTCCTCGGCTGCGCCTGCGGGATCTCCCGACTCACTGTACGTCCCGCAGGAGTCTTCGTCCGTGCGGCTTCACCAAATGTTTTAGAAAAGCAGCGAGAGGAAGCAAGTCCTGTGATAGGCTGCATTTATTGAACACACGCCAGGGACATCTCTGAATACTTTTGCGCCATTGCCGCTGCTGCAAAAGATGGATCTGCCAGAGCCCGCCCCATGGAAAGCGAAGCCGCGTGCCCGCCGCCTTATCGGCTCCCGTCAAAACAGCTCTCATGTGAAGAAACAAAAGGAGATTCCGTTAAAAATTTTATTTGTCTACAGTCTAAAACCTCCTGCGAATGCAGGAGGTAATTGTCGTTATTCGGCAAGCATCCGATACGGCTGCTCAAGCAGCGTTTTCACTGTCTGTAAAAAGGCAGCAGCCGGCGCGCCGTCGATTGCGCGGTGGTCAAATGTCAGGCTGAGCGGCTGGATCATTCGTTTTTGCAGGTCATCCCCAACAAAAACAGCTTCCGGCATCACACGTCCAAGGCCGAGAATACCGATTTCTGGCGGATTGAGCACCGGTGTAAAGTACTCGACTTCGTAGTTTCCGAGGTTCGTAATGGTAAATGTTGATCCTTTTAATGTTTCGGCCTGAACGCGGCCGCTCCGGACATCATCGGCATTCGAGCGAATCCGTTCGGATAAGTCCTTCATCGACCAGCAGCATGCGTCGTTAATGACCGGCACCATTAAGCCTCCGTCAAGCGCCACCGCGATGCCGAGATGAACGCGTTCGTGCAGCGCGAGCCGTCCGTTTTGGAGTGTCGCATTCATCGCCGGATGTTTTTTCAGCGACGCGATCACAGCTTTGGCAACAAAATCGGTCAGTGTCAGCTTCACGCCGCTTTCTTCCAGTGACTCATTCATTTGTTTGCGGATTGTCATTAAATCGGTTACGTCCGCTTTCATCGTAATAGTGAGCTGAGCGGTCGTCTGCAGACTGTCAAGCATGCGCTCCGCAATGACTTTACGCATGCCGGCAAGCGGCTTTCCAACTGCGGAGGAACGAGATGACATCGGCTCCACATCTGCTTCCGGTGCCGGGTTCGCCATAGCAGCCGGCTGTGGTTCATGGTTCATATGCCGTTCCACATCTGACCGGGTAATACGGCCGTTCGGTCCCGTGCCCGGAATCCCCGTCACATCAATGTTATGTCCTTTTGCCAGCTTGCGGGCTGCTGGTGAAATGCGGGTTCTGCCGCCATTTTTCTCTGCTTTTGCAGCGACTGGCTCCAGCGTTTGCTGAATCGACTGCGGCGTTTCTGTCGGCATATCCGGCGCTTCCTGGTGAAGCTCAGCCTGCGGAGCAGCGGTTGCATCCGTTTCTTCTCCTGGGGCACCGACAAACCCGATCGCCTCGCCCACCTTTACGACGTCATCTGAAGAAGCCTGAATTTTTAACAGCACCCCATCTTCCGGTGCTTCGACGTCTTTTTCAATTTTATCGGAGCTGATGACAGCAACAGAATCTCCCTTTTTCACTTCGTCGCCTTCCTGCTTCAGCCATTCGACAACCGTTCCTTCTTCCATCCCCATCCCAAGCTTCGGCATAATCACTTTTACAGCCATCATAACTCCTCCTTTTACATGACAAGTTCGCTGCCGGTCATTTCCTGAACGGCTTTCACTATTTTATCCGGCGTCGGCAAGTAAATATCTTCAAGCGACGGGGCAAATGGAACCGGCGTATGCGGTGCCGTTACCATTTTCACCGGCGCATCCAAGTAGTCAAAGCCTTTATCGGCCACAAGTGCAGCAATATCAGTTGCCGCGCTGCAGCGTGGATTCGCTTCATCCACGACAACAAGCCGGCCCGTTTTTTCCACAGACGATAAAATCGTGTCTTCATCAAGCGGAGACAGTGTGCGTGGATCAACGATTTCCGCTTCTATTCCATTCTTCGACAGCTCGTCTGCCGCTTTTATTGCCGTATGCACCATTTTGCCGATCGCGACGATCGTCACATCTTCCCCGCTTCGCTTAATATCCGCTTTGCCGAATGGGATGCGGTACGATCCTTCCGGCACCTCGCCTTTCATCGTATATAACGTTTTGTCTTCAAAAAAGACAACGAGGTCATCATCAAAAATGGACTGGAGCAAAAGTCCTTTTGCGTCATACGGTGTAGATGGGATAACAACTTTAATACCTGGTATATGAGTGAAGAATGAATACAAGCTTTGGGAATGCTGGGCAGCAGCGCGAAATCCGGCTCCGTGCATCGTCCGAATCGTCAGCGGTACTTTTGCCTTGCCGCCAAACATGTAGCGCAGCTTGGCGCCCTGGTTCATCACTTCATCAAGACAGCTGCCGATAAAGTCGTTAAACATAAGCTCCGCAATCGGCCGCATGCCAGTGGCCGCAGCTGTGACAGCTGCCCCGACGTAGCCCGCTTCCGAAATCGGCGTATCAATGATCCGGTCGCGCCCGAATTCCTGCACGAGCCCTTTTGTGACACCCATAACGCCGCCCCATGCTTCCTCGTTCTGCAAATGATCGACGGCTGCCCCGCCTGCCACATCTTCCCCGAGCAAAATCACATCCTGATCTTCTCTCATTGAAATGGCCATTGCTTCATTCACTGCTTGTGAGAATGTTAATTGACGGGTCATGATACCGCACCTCCCTCTGTTTTGTACGACACATAGACATCTTCAAGCAGCTGCTCGGGAAGCGGATGCGGGCTTTTTTCCGCAAATTCAACGGCACGATCCACCGCACCCTGTACCTCTTCATCCATCCGGTCCAGTTCTTCTTCTGTCATAATGCCCTGCTCGGTCAGATACGTGTAAAACTTCTTGATGGCGTCTAAGTCACTTAAATGCTTCACTTTTTCTTCGCCTTTATACGTCTGGGCGTCTCCTTCAAAATGACCATAATTCCGGTACGTCACACATTCGATTAATGTCGGTCCTTCACCGCTGCGGGCCCGCTCGACCGCCCGCTGTGCTGCTTCCCGAACCGCTATGACATCTTTTCCATCCACTCTTTCACCCGGAATGTCATAGCTGATCGCCCGGTCTGCAATCGATTTACAGCTGGACGCGTAATGAAAAGGCGTTGCTTCCCCAAATCCGTTGTTTTCCGCAACAAAAATGACCGGTAAATTCCAAATCGCCGCCATATTTATGCCTTCATGGAACGTTCCATGGTTGTTGGCACCGTCTCCGAAAAAGCAAACCGCGACGCCGCCTGTTTTTTTTAATTTATGCGTTAGTCCGGCACCGACTGCCAGCGGGAATCCGCCGCCGACAATGCCATTGGCACCAAGCATCCCTTTTTCTATGTCGGCAATGTGCATGGAGCCGCCTTTTCCTTTACAAAGCCCGGTTGATCTTCCGTAAATCTCCGCCATCATGCCATCCAAGTCACATCCTTTGGCAATACAATGACCGTGGCCGCGGTGTGTGCTCGTAATGTAGTCGTTGTCATCCAGATGCGAGCAAAGACCGACCGCAATGGCTTCTTCGCCGGCATACAAATGAACAAATCCCGGCAAAACCCCTGTCCCAAATATCTCATGAACCCGGTCTTCAAAACGGCGTATTTCAAGCATTTTTTGAAACATCCATGTCGCTTCTTCTTTTGAAATCGCTGCTTGATTTGTTTGCGTTTGTGACACCGTCATCCTCTCCCTTTCACTGATTGATTAAATAGAAAACGCTTTCTTTTTCTTTAATGCAATCAGCGTGCCAACCTAAAAGGAAGGCTGTACAAAGGGTTTATGGATTCTCCGTGTCTTCTTTTCTCATCATTATCCTAATCTGTCTCAATTCATCTCATATTGTTTCAGCTTCCGGTAAAATGTGCTGCGCGGCATACCCATTTGTTTAGCGGCGGTTGGGGCATGGCCTTTTGCGTCTTTAAGCGCCTGCATCAATTCTTCCCGTTCCATTTCCTGGCGGCTTGTCCACTGTTTCTCACATTCCCGTTCCAGCGAGATCATACAGTCAGAAGCGGCTAAATCCGCCGGTACGTGATCACCGTACAAAATGCGGATGCGGTCGAGGATATTGAACAGCTCACGGAAATTCCCCGGAAACGAGTGCTGCTTAAAGACACGAATCAATGATTCCGGCACACTGCCGTTCCAATTCGTTCGTTTTTTATAATCCGCAATGAATCGTTCCATGTCACAAAGCCGCTGACGAAGCGGAGGCAATTCAATCGGAAAAACATAAATTCTGTAAAACAAGTCTTCCCGCATTTTTCGCTCGTTAACGCGTTCAATTAAATTGCGGTGAGTCGCCGTAATAATCCGGAGATTGACCGGAATCGGCTTAGATGCGCCAACCGGCATGACTTCCTGTTCCTGCAGCACGCGCAGCAGCGAAATTTGCATCTGTTCCGGAATATCCCCAATCTCATCTAAAAACAGCGTTCCGCCATCCGCATCGCGTATTTTCCCTTGATAGCCGCTCCGGCTTGCTCCGGTAAACGCGCCTCCTTCATAGCCAAACAGCTCGCTTTCCATTAATGAAGCGGGAATGGCACCGCAGTTTACCGCAACGAACGAACCGTTTTTACGGCTGCTATTTCGATGAATTGCCCGGGCCAGTATTTCTTTCCCCGTGCCGGTTTCACCGTATATGTGCACCGCCGCATCTGTTTTTGCGACACGTTCCGCCTGCCAAAGAACGTGCTGGAACGATTCTGCTGTGCCGATCACTCCGTTGTAATGAAACGTATTAATCCAGCCGGAGCTGGCCGGTGTTTTTTTCACATTGGAAAACTGAATGAGCTGCCCAATCTGAAGTGAACCAGATTCCTCGAATACATTCCGCATTACATCTTGCTTCCAGACGTTTTTCGGCAGTTCACGCAGCAAAAACGGTACAGTCATCTGGCATCTCTCTTTCATCACTTCATTCATCCAGACTACAGAACCTAACATGGAAACAGCAGCCATTGGAGCGGTGTGCTGACGGTAAAAAGACGCAGCCATGATGAGTGACTGCTCGTCCATTTTCTCGAGTGACGCCCATTGCTGCTCAATCGCAAAAGCTGCTGCACAGACGGCGGCCAGCATATGCTCATGGCGGGAATCCGCCAGTGCGCCCGTCATGTCGAGGACGCCGAGAAGTGTCCTGTCGGGCGCATGAATGGGGGCGGCGGAGCAAGAAAAGTGCTGTGAGGCGACAGAATAATGTTCGGTGCCCACAACGGTAATCGCTTCGCCAGTTCTGAGAGCGGTTCCAACCGCATTCGTCCCAACAACATCTTCCGTCCATTTCGATCCTTCAACAAAATTGATTTCCGACGCCCTTTTTAACGTCGGGTCCGGACCGCATGCAGCCAAAATATACCCTTCTTTATCTACAAGCAAGATCATCGTATTCGCCTGTTGGATGGACATGATCACTTTATCCATAATCGGTCCCGCAATAGACGTCAGCCGGTCATTTTTTTCAAGCCGCTGGTGCAGCTGATCGGTCGTTAAAATGTCGCTTCCTTTGCCGTCATACGGATTGACACCTTTTTTCTGGCACATGTACCATGACTCTTCAATCCGTTTTTGCAGCCGCGCTGCATCCAAGACTCCCTCCCGCACGAACCGCTGCCATACATTTCGCTTAACTGCCTCATTCATCACAAAAAAGCCCCCTTTTTATTAGAAAGCGCAAGGCGCCTGCCTATCGGCGACAAGCATAAGACGAGCACTGACGGAGGCGCTCTTTGCCTCCAGAAGGGCTTGGCTTATGACCTCGAGCCGATGATAGCTGGACATCGTAAGAAAAGCGTAAGACGGACCAGCAGGGTGGCGCTCTTTGCCACACAGCTGTGACGGCTTATGACCGAGGGACTGTCCGCCTGAAGCTGGACAATTTCCAAAACATATACGTTTTTAGCTAATAAAAAAAGCGGATAAAAGGCAAATGCTTTTATCCGCTTGTCGGCACATGGCTTACCCGGCAAATACTTCTGTCCATTCACTTCGTTTCGCAAGCATATCGCGCGCGATCTCTTTCGCGCCTTCTAAACTATGGCTCGCTGCCCAGCCGCACTGCACTTCGTTGCACGCTGGCACTTCTGTTGCTTCAAGGACATCCTCTAATGTTTTTTCAATGATGGTTAAAATATCGTCGTAGTCCTCGTGATTGATCACCGCAATATAGTAGCCGGTCTGACAACCCATTGGGCTGATATCAACAATTTTATCTGAATGGTTGCGGCTGAATTCCGCCATCATGTGCTCCAGGGAATGAAGCGCCGGCATCTCCATGTGCTCCTTGTTCGGCTGGCAAAAACGAATATCATATTTTAAAATTTTGTCGCCATTTTGGCCTTCTTTTACACCCGCAAGACGGACGTACGGTGCTTTTACTTTCGTATGGTCTAAATTAAAGCTTTCTACATTCATTTCTTTTGTCATGTTTAATAACCTCTTTTCTTTTCACTATATCATTCCATGGCAAAAAGGGAAACTTGCTTCCAGCCGTCCTTTTCTTTCTGAAACACCATAATCTGGCGGGTCTTCTGGCTTACTTCTTTGCCCGAACTTAAGTCTTTCGATGTCGATTCCATATTCATGAATACATTGGCCGTCATTTTGTCTTCATCGTATTGAATAATTTTTGTATTTTCTGGCGTCATCGTGGCATCAAATGTTTGAAACACTTTTTCGATGTATGCTTTTTCTTCTTCATAATCAAATGATTCCGGCGTTTTAGAAATGGTCGCCATGTATGCATCGATGTCTTTTTCGTTAAACGATTGAATTTGTTGGTTGAGTGCGGCGAGAATCGCTTCTCTTTCCTCTTTCGGTACATTTTCCGTTTCTTCAATCGGCGCTTTTACTGATGTTCCGCCTGCTTTTTCCTCTTCGGCCGTATGCGTTTCTTGTGTAGAGCTTTGCGTTTCACCATCTGATGTGGAGTTTGCGGCCTCGTCGCTTTTTTCCTCCCCGCAGGCGCCCAGCAGTGCACCCATTAAAAGAAGCGCGGGTACCCATTTATATGTCAACGTTTTTGCACGTCCTCTCGGGCCCGCATGATGCGGGTCACAAAGGCGGTGCGACAAGATGTCGCGTTTGCCGCCTTTGATCCTTTTTGTATTATGTCTTTCATTGTAAAAGAAAAACGGTTCACGCTCAACCGGCGCGAACCGTTTTTTTCAATTTGCACATCGTTATGTCCATTCAAAAAAAAGCCCCTTGAAGGGACTTTTTGCATCAGCGAACTTCCACCCAGCCTTTTTTAATGGCTGTGACTACGGCTTGCGTCCGGTCGTTTACGTTCATTTTTTGCAAAATGTTACTCACGTGGTTTTTGACGGTTTTTTCACTAATATACAATGCCTCGCCGATGCCACGGTTGCTTTTTCCGTCAGCGAGCAGCTGAAGCACTTCGCATTCGCGGCGTGTCAATAAATGAAGCGGACGTACAACTTCCGCTTGCTGGAATCCTTTTCCTTTGCCATCATCATTGGACAAGCGGCGGTAATCCGCGATTAAGTTATGTGTGACGCGTGGATGCAAATAGGAACCGCCATCTGCCACTACTTTAACCGCTTCTACTAGTTCTTCCGCATCCATTTCTTTCAGCAGATAGCCAAGCGCACCGGACTGCAGTGCATGTGTAACATAGTTTTCGTCATCATGAATCGATAAAATAATGATTTTCGTATCCGGGTATTTGTCAACAAGCTTGCGCGTTGCTTCAACGCCATTCATTTCCGGCATATTAATGTCCATAATGACAACGTCCGGGTTGTGCTCTT
This sequence comes from Domibacillus sp. A3M-37, assembly GCF_024213455.1. NCBI lineage: Bacteria > Bacillati > Bacillota > Bacilli > Caryophanales > Bacillaceae > Domibacillus > Domibacillus sp. A3M-37. Next base: position 478,320 of record NZ_JANAVL010000001.1, read on the forward strand.
CGACGAGCGTAAGCGCTTCTGTTCCGTCATCTCCCTCTGCAAGCACTTCAAACGTTTCTTCAAAATCAAGAATACGCTTTACCCCTTCACGAAATAACTGATGATCATCAATAATAATAATTTTAGTTGTCATCCTGGTTCCTCCTCTAAGTCAATGGCTGCTTGATTATTGGGACACTAATTAAAACAGCGGTCCCTTCACCTGGTTTCGAATGAATGGTAATATCTCCACTCAGTAGGTCAATTCGCTCTTTCATTCCCATTATGCCAAAAGAGCCTGATTTTTTCTCGTTTGCGTCAAATCCTCTGCCGTTATCTTTCACGACAGCTAATACTTGTTCTTTTTTAATTTCCAGTTTCACTTGAATGACGGATGCATCCGAGTGCTTTAGTGCGTTTTGGACCGATTCTTGAATAAGCCGGAATAACGCTACTTCCATATTGGACGGAAGCCGCTTTTCAAGGCCAATATTTACAAATTTCATATCAGGTGCAGCCGATTTAGAGCGGCTGTATTCACTGACAGTGGCCAAATATTTTTTCAATGTCGGGATCAAACCGAGATCGTCAAGCGCCATCGGACGCAGATCGTAGATGATACGCCGTACTTCATAAAGCGCAGATCGAACCATTTTTTTCAGATCACGGATTTCGTTAAATGCCGCTTCCACGCCCCGCTCGCGGTACAACTTTTCAATTAAATCAGAACGCATAAGGACGTTCGCCATCATTTGTGCGGGTCCATCATGAATTTCACGCGATAAGCGTTTTCTTTCTTCTTCCTGCGCTTCCATCACCTGCAGGCCAAATGCCTGTTTTGATTGGGCATCTTCAAGTGCACGGCCAAATGCCTTCATATCCTGTGTTAAATAATTTAGAACAACCGCGGTTTGTGAGACTAGATGCTCTGCCCGCTCAATCGTTTTATGTACCGATAACAAGCGTCGATCGAGGTCATTGCGGCGCTCGCTTAACTGTTTTTCATTTTGCCGCAAAACGAGCAGCTTCATTTGCAAATCATGCGCCTGTTCATATGCTTGACGCACAACTTCTTCTGAATAAATCGAAAAGTCACGGCTCACTTCTGATAACCGCTTACGGGCCATCTTTGCTTTCCGTTCTAGTTCTTCTTGTTCAATAATGGCAAAATGAATCTGGTGTTTGATGAGTTCAAGCTCTGTCATAAGTGTTTCATAATCTACTCTGCTTTGTTCTGCAATTGAAAAAATCTGGTCCTTGCTTTGATCGACCGTTTCCACCATTTTATCCAAAATTGTATCAAGAAGTTTCGTATCTGAATTTCGTATCGACATAAGCAATTTCCTTCCCAATTTGATGGTCTGGACCTATACGAAAGGTACAGCTCATATTTCATACTACTGTGTCTTTCGATGGTGGAAATAATACATGGTTCATTTTAAATAACTCAAAAAAGACCCGGTGAAAACCTCACACGGAAAGGACTATTTCATTATATCATTAGATTAATGAACGAATATTAAAGTTTATTTACGATTCGTTTAAAAGTATTTCGAAGCATGTCTCTTTTCATTCAGACTTTTTTCCTTTACGATGATTATCACTACTGATTACCCTAATTTTCGAAAGCTAAACCTATCTTTAGGAGGAAAAATCATTGCTGCTTTATTATAAAACAGTTAAAATAAACCGTGAAAACGAAATCACCATTCAGAAATCCCGCTTTATCGCCCATGTTTCTCGGGCAGAAACAGCTGAAGAAGCGATCGCATTTATTGAAAAAATAAAAAAGGCACATAAAGATGCTACCCATAATTGCTCCGCTTACCTCATTGGTGAACACGACAATATCCAAAAAGCAAATGATGACGGTGAGCCGTCCGGCACCGCCGGCCTGCCCATTCTTGAAGTCATTAAAAAACGGGAATTAAAGAATACAGTAATTGTAGTTACACGTTACTTCGGCGGCATTAAGCTCGGGGCGGGCGGATTGATCCGTGCTTACGGCAAAGCAGCATCCGAAGGCTTGAACGCAGCCGGCATTGTCGAACGCCGTCTGATGAAAGTCGTGACGGCCTCGATTGATTACACATGGCTTGGCAAAATTGAAAACGAGCTGCATGCATCGGTTTATGAAATAAAAGAAATCCGTTACGGCGAACACGTTGACGTGGATGTCTTTGTTGAAGAAGAGCATGTACAAACCTTTCATGACTGGATGATTGACCTGACAAATGGGCAAGCTGATTTTACAGAAGGCGGCGTCTTATATATGGAGAAAGACGTCGAATTTTAAAAAAATTTGAACGTATTGATCCTTTCATAGTAAAATAATAAATGGCTCGAAATTTGACCATTACACTAAAAGGAGATAAATATATGAGTTCACCCTATCAACGCACGGGTCGACGCCGGAAAAAAACGCAAAAGCGCCGCATTGTGTTTTTCACCCTCGTTCTTCCATTGCTGCTGGTTCTTTTCACAGGAGCAGGCTACGGTGCTTTTTTGTATAAAAAAGCGGAAACAGTTTTATCTGAATCGTACATGAATGACGGACGCGAAAAATCAGCATTGCGTGATGCAGACGTCCACCCTTTAGAAGACAATGTGTCTATTTTATTTATGGGGATTGATGACAACCTCAAACGTAATTACGGAGACAATACTCGTACAGATGCGCTGATTTTAGCAACTTTAAATATTAAAGATAAAACAATTAAAATGCTCAGCATTCCGCGTGACACGTATGCATATATACCAGCAGAAGACGATTACAACAGAATTAACCACGCGCATGTTGTGGGCGGACCAACTGCCACCATTGAATCGGTTGAAGAATTACTTGACGTGCCGGTTGATTACTACGTTCGCATGAACTTTTATGCATTTGTAGATGTAGTAGATGCATTAAACGGCATTAAGTTTGATGTACCGTATGAATTCAGAGTAAAAGACTCCAGTGATGTCCATTACGTTAATATGGAACCAGGTGTCCAAGTGCTGAATGGACAAGAAGCACTTGCAGTTGCCCGCACCCGTATGAACGATAGTGATATTGAGCGAGGCAAACGCCAACAGCAAATACTGCAGAAAGTCGTGAAAAAAGCTCTTTCTGTGAATTCTGTTACGAAATACGACGAAATATTAGAAGCAATCGGTGAAAATCTCCGCACTGATATGACATTCAGCGAAATGAAGTCTTTAATTGACTACGGTAAAAATGACAAAGGATTAAGTTATGAATCTCTTACCCTTCCCGGAACGGACGATTTCTTAAACTCAGGCGCTTACATTTACCGTGCGGATGAAACAGAACTTGAAGTTATTAAAGGCAAATTACAGAGACACCTTGGTATTGAAACATCCTCTTCATATTCTGATGAAGAAAATAGCAGCACGGAATCAGAAGAAAGTGACACAGAAGACGAATCGTACAGCACAGGTGAATAAAACAAAGAAATGCCGCTCCGATGTAACGGAGCGGCATTTCTTTTATTCTATAGATTCTTTTTCGTTCCGCTTCTCACAAAGTTTAAAAGCGGCTTGTAGTCATTGCTGATCAGGCCGACACTTTCGACGAAGAGCTCGATCGCAAGCGTAATAACCGCCATCATAATAAGAGCACCCCAAATGGTCGCCATCGAGAAGATGATTGCCGCCAGACCAAACATCAGCGCAATCATATAAATGATTAAAACAGTTTGTTTGTGCGTATAGCCAGTCCGAAGCAGGCAATGGTGAAGATGGGATTTATCTGGTGCAGAAATAGGCTGCTTGTTCAGCTTCCGGCGGATAATCGCAAAAATCGTATCAGAAATCGGAACACCGAGTATAATAATTGGAATAATCAACGACACGACGGTAATATTTTTAAAGCCGAGGAGTGAGACGACTGAAATAATAAACCCGAGGAATAGCGCTCCAGTATCACCCATAAAAATTTTAGCAGGATGAAAATTGTATTTTAAAAAGCCGATTGTGCTCGCCGCGACAATAAGCGCCACGCTCATAACGTACACATCACCTTTTAAAAAGGCCATAAAACTAATGGTAAACAATGCAATAGTTGATACCCCTGCCGCTAATCCATCCAATCCATCAATTAAATTGATGGCATTTGTAATCGCGACAATCCAAATGATTGTCAGTGGAATACTTAAAAAGCTGTTGAATTCAATCGTTCCGCCAAACGGCAAGTTAAAGAAATCCAAGCGGACATCTCCGTATACGACTACAACAAGCGCTGCGGCAATTTGCCCAGCCAGCTTGACCTTCGCTGAAAGCTCAAAACGGTCATCAAAGACACCTGTCAAAATAATAATAAAGCTTCCGAGAATAATCGCGGGATTCATCAGCGGCAAATCATACGGAGCAGCCGGCTGCAAGACCAGCATACCGATCAGGAAGCTGATAAAAATCGCCAGACCTCCCATGCGCGGCATAATCCGCATATGCACTTTCCGATAATTCGGTTTATCAACGGCCCCAATGGCAATGGCAAATTTTTTCACAAGTGGCGTAAGGGCTAAAGAAGCCAGTACACAGATAATAAAAGCAACAACCATAAGATCCTCCCTCTATCAGTCAGAAGCATAGTTTTATATGAAATGACCAAAAGCTAAATGCGCGGCGTCCTGCCGCATCGCTTTTGTGACCTGCTCAGCAGGCCCGAACGTCTTTTGTTTTTATATTTGTTCTCAACTTCAACATTATAATGGCAAACCATCATTATATCCACCATAAACATGAAAAAGACGTTATATTTTCTTTCATCCTATCTTCTGTTAAGATAAGGATGGGTGACTGCATGCACCGCATTCAGTTATCATGCCTTTGTGAACCGTCCAAGACGGGCCCATGGAACGTATTCTGGGGAGTGAAAAGAATGGTCTCATTGTTTCGAAAAAAAGATGCTGCTGACCGGCAGCTAAAAACATATCGAAAACTAGTCGCTTCTATTAATGAACAGGAAGCAGCAATAGAATCTTTAACAGATGAACAATTGCGTGCCAAAACAGCCGAATTTAAAGAACGTCTTGCTGGCGGCGCATCCGTTGATGATATAAAAATAGATGCGTTTGCTGTTGTACGTGAAGCGGCAAAACGTATTCTTGGCATGCGTCATTATGATGTTCAGCTCATTGGCGGACTTATTTTATCAGATGCAAATATTGCCGAAATGGCCACCGGTGAAGGAAAAACACTCGTCGCTTCCCTTCCGAGTTATTTGCGCGCGCTCGAAGGCAAAGGCGTTCACGTCATTACGGTCAATGAATACCTGGCAAACCGCGACCGCGACACAATCGGACCGCTTCATGAATTTCTTGGCTTAACAGTCGGCTTGAATTTGCCGCTGATGGACTCAAAAGAAAAACAAGCAGCGTACAACGCGGACATTACATATGGGGTCGGAACGGAATTTGGCTTCGACTATTTACGTGACAACATGGTGTGGCATCCAACGCAGCGCGTCCAGCGCCCGTATCATTTTGCGATTATCGACGAAGTAGACAGCGTGTTAATTGATGAAGCGAAAACACCACTTATTGTCGCGGGCAAAATGCCGCCGGCAGCGGATCTTCATTATATTGGTGCCCGTGTGGCTAAACGGTTTGTCCGTGATGAAGATTATCACCTTGATGATGAAACGAAAGCCGTCAGCCTGACAGACGACGGCATTGAAAAAGTGGAAAAAGCATTTGGCGTTGACAATTTATATGAGCTTGAGCATCAGACGCTTTACCATTATATGATTCAGGCGGTCCGGGCACACGTCATGTTCGAACGGGACGTGGATTACATCATAAAGGATGGGGCGATTTTACTCGTTGATATGTTTACCGGCCGGACGATGGAAGGCCGGACGCTTTCAGACGGGCTGCACCAAGCCATTGAAGCAAAAGAAGGCTTGGAAGTAACCGATGAAAATAAAACGCAGGCCTCGATCACGATTCAAAACTACTTCCGCATGTACCCATTTTTATCCGGCATGACCGGTACAGCGAAAACAGAAGAAAAAGAATTGCTTGATGTGTACAATATGCAGGTTATTAAAGTACCAACGAACCGAACGGTACAGCGTGTGGACATGCCGGACCGGATTTACCGGACATCGGAAGAAAAATACGCAGCCGTGACAAAAGAAACTGCTGCGCGCCACGCAAAAGGACAGCCCGTTTTAGTCGGGACAACCTCTATTTTGCAGTCTGAAAAGATCGCCGATTACTTTAAAGAAGCCGGCTTGTCTTTTGAAATTTTAAACGCGAAAAGTGTCGAGCAGGAAATAGAGCTTATTTCCCGTTCCGGCCAGCGAGGCCATATTACGATTGCGACAAACATGGCCGGGCGCGGCACCGATATTTTGCTTGGTGACGGTATACCAGAACTCGGTGGGCTTCACGTGCTCGGCACTGAACGCCATGAGTCCAGACGGATTGACAACCAGCTGAAAGGCCGGGCTGGACGGCAAGGTGACCCGGGTTCAAGCGAATTTTTGATTTCACTTCAAGATACGATGTTTCAACGCTTTGCAAAAGATGACCTTGCCAAGCTCGAGAAAAAATTGCAGACAGCAGACGACGGACTCGTGAAAAATAAAAAAATGCATGAATTCGTCGATCGTGTCCAGCGGATTGTTGAAGGCTCCAATTACGCCATGCGTGAGTATAATTTAAAACTTGATGATGTCATTAACGAGCAGCGGGGGGTCATTTTCGGTCTGCGCAATGCGATTATTGATGATGAATCACAAAAAGAACGGCTCACGGATATGATCAAGCGTTCTTCCCGTGAAGAAATTGATCATCATTGCCAGGAAGACATCGCATCGGAAGAATGGCCGCTTGACAGGCTTTCCGGACATTTACAGGCAATGTTTGGCGGACGCACGGTACCGATCCCAGAAGAAGCATCAAGCCAAAAAGAGGTCGATCACGCAGTCGAACCCATTTTATTCGATTATGTAGAATGGATCGACAGCCAATATGAGCCGGAGTGGGATGAATTGGTGAAACGGATTATGGTGGCAGATATCGATGCCATTTGGGTTCATCACCTTGAACAAATGAGCCGCTTAAAAGAAGGCATCGGCCTGCGCCACTACCAGCAGGAAGATCCGATGCGTATTTACGCACGTGAAGGCTTGCAGCTATTCCAAACGTCTTACCGCGACCTGCTTCGTTCTATTTCTGCCAAAACGGCCGTTTTAATGACGGAACTAACAAAAAAGGAGAATTAACCTATGTTTTCTTTCTTTAAACGAAAAGGCAAAAATGATGATACATTAAAAAATGACGGGCTTGAAACGGCTGTTTCTGCCGGCGAAGTAACAGGCGTGGAAGCGGAAGCGGGCCAGGAAGAAGTGACAACAGCTTTGTCTCTTCACCCATCCCAAGCAGTTTCACAGGAGCAAATGTACGTTCTGCGCTTTTTAAATAATGAATTGCCGCCATTAAAGCGGAACCAGCTTTCTTTATCTGGCATTGAATGGAACGAGCAGCCAAACGGAATCGCGGTTTCCGCTTTCGTCCGCAATACTGTTGAACGGGATATCACACTCGGAGACGTACCCCTTCTGCTGCTAAATGAGAAAAACGAACTAAAAGCGCGGGATACATTCAAGCTGAAAGAACTTGGTTCCTTGCCGGCTGATTCAAGCCGCCCGTGGACGTTCCTATTCCCTTCCGCGTCACTCAACAAACAAGTAGAGCTTGGCAAAGAAAACTGGTCGATTGCGTTTGACTTAACGTCCCGCAAACATAAGCTGGAGCTTGATGAAAAATGGGAAAAGACACTGCCAGATGAGCAAAAAGAAAATTTAAAAAAAATCGTTGAAAAACTTGGCGACCCGGCTAAAAACGAGTTGAACTTTACTGGATTAAGTGCAGCAACGCTTGAAAACGGAAATTTAACGATTTCTTTGTTAATCCGTAACGGATACGACCGGAACGTAAACATTGAAAAGCTGCCGTTGCAGCTTATTGATGCGACAGGCGAACTAGTCGCACAAGGTCAATTCAACGTCGGCGATTTTGAAGTAAAAGCCAATACAACAAAACCATGGACATTCGTCTTCCCGGCGTCAATGATTCAGAAAGAAAACCCGGACTTCTCGAAATGGAGCGTCCGTGTGACAAAGTAACGTAAAGCAGCAGGAAAAGGCGCAATTCTCCTGAAAAGTGGCGCGTTTTTATTGAAAAATGCGCCGTTGGCAAAAAAGGTGTCCCAAAAGTCCAGACTACTGACTTTTGGGACACCTTTTTTCATAAAAAAACAAGAGAAAAGCACCTGCCATATAAGGCAGGTGCTCACATTTTTTACCAACCACGTTCTAGCAAAACGAGTTATTTTACATACAAAACGGAAACTATATGTCCATTTTATCATATCTTTTTGCACTTACAACTGTTATTTTGAAAAATGAGGCGGTCTCCCGCCTTATTGTCGAAAAAAGACAGCTGTAGTATGATTAATGCTGTCATTATTATTCGTTTCTCGCTGGAGGAGATTTCTTAATCTTTAATTCGTTTGAATTTATTTTCCTTTTTTTCTGCCTGGTTTCTGTTGTACTTTTTACTCAATAATGGACGCTGTCCGGACGCAAAATGCCAGCCCTTCTTGCCTGGCTGCTGATGTTACTAGCGAAAAATTCAATCCAGCTTCGTAACGAATTTACACCGAAGCCGTGGATTGCAGCCGCAGCAGCGATGATGTTTATCTGCTGCGCCCTGCAGCTGCAAAAAGTATCCGAGTTTCTTTATTTCAACTTTTAAGGTGTGATGTGTGTGAAGCAATCCAGACAATTTCTAGTCATGTTTTTCTCTATCTTGTTTTTAACGCTCGTTCCGCTCGCCGCGTTTAATTATGCGATTGATCCGCTTTGGACATTCAGTTCGAAAAACGAATGGAATGACCATCAGGATGTGATCAATGAGCGGCAGCAAAAAACAAACCAGATGTATTTCCAGCCTTTTTCTTATGACACGATTCTGCTCGGTTCAAGCCGGTCCACTTACATTGACCAGCATCAATTTGAAAACATGAATGTGTACAATTACTCTGTCAGCAATATGTCGATCCGTGAGTACGACACATTTCTTGCATTTGCGGAAAAACAAAGTACAGAACCCGTTCAAAACGTCATTCTGGGACTTGATTTTTTCAAATCTTCTGTTAAGGAAAGCAGCAAGCCTTACTCCCTGGCCAATTACGAAACGAAATTCGAAGATCCACTGTACCGGTTCAAAAACCTGCTGTCTTTGGACACTCTTGACTATTCCATTCAAAATGCTCGCATGTCCAGTCAAGACGACGTTTCACTTGAACGTGTTTATAACAGGGAAAATGTTGCAGATGCGAAGGGAATTTCAAAAAAAGAACGCGATCAAAACACGTCTCAGAAAATTGAGCGGTTTAAAAAAGAGTTTTACGGTGACAGCTACGTATATAATCCAAGATACAAAGAATTTTTGACTATCTTTAACGAGCGTCATCCGAATGTAAACAAAATTGTTTATACGACGCCGATTTCAATGGAGCTGTTTGATGCGCTCGTTGAAACGGGCCATCTTTCAGACTATGAACAATGGCTCCGCGACCTTGTTGATTTGTACGGCGGCATTTATAACTTTATGTATCCGAATGACGTGACAAATGACTTATCCAACTATTTTGATGGGCACCATTTCTACCCGGAAACCGGTGACAAAATCGCCGAGCGGATCAATGCCGGCCCTGATGCAGAAAGTTCATTTGGCGTTTACGTTACAAAAGAAAATATTGAACGTCATCTGCAGGAAGTACGCAGCGCCGTATTGAAACGGCAGTAAACAAAAGAAGGACCTGTCTCCATTTCGAGACAGGTCCTTCTTTTTAGTAGAATCGCTTAAAACTTGTAAACTTTGATTTGAAATAGGAATTACTAAGACTTGTAACGGTCACGCCCGCAGAAGAACTGGCATGAATAAACTGGTTGCCGCCGATGTAAATCCCCATGTGGGAGATTCCTTTTTTATACGTATTGCTGAAAAAGACGAGATCGCCTACAGCGGGGCTTGACACTTCGTGCGACCGATTGTAGTAGCCCTCTGTATTCGTTCGGCTGATGCTTTTACCTGCCTGCTTGTATGCGTAATAAATAAAGCCGCTGCAGTCAAAGCCCGATGTGGAAGACCCTCCCCATACGTATGGAATACCCATGACAGAATTGGCTGTACTGATCAGCTTTGACGTGCTGTACCCGCCTGAAGAAGATGGATTGCTCACTTTTACTGGTGTGGTGCTTGTTTTGGGGCCGCCCACTGTTTTTAATTTTTGGCCCGCGAAAATAACATCCGATTTCAAGCTGTTCATTTGCTTTAATGACGCAACGGTCATGCCGGTTCGAGAAGCAATCAGGCCTAAGGAATCGCCGCTTTTCACTATATATGTGCCCTTGGATGCTGTAGCAGCGGGTTTCGCTGTTGACGATGGTTTCGTTGTAGCGGTTGTCGCTGCTTTTCCGTTTACTTTCAGCTTTTGACCGGCATAAATAACGTCAGAAGTCAGTCCGTTCAGCTTCTTTAAAGATGCTGTACTTGTTTTATAACGGGACGCAATTACGCCAAGTGAATCACCGCTTTGAACCGTATACGTGCCAGTCGATGACGACGGCTTTGTCGTCGTTTTCGTCGGCGACGGCTTGCTTGTAACAGACGCTTTGCCGCTTACTTTCAGCTTTTGGCCCACAAAAATAACATCAGACTTCAACCCGTTCAACTGCTTCAATGAAGCCAAGCTGGTTTTGTGACGCGCCGCGATCAATCCGAGCGAATCACCGCTTTGAACTGTGTACGTACCGGTTGATGCAGCCGGCTTTTTCGTCGTTTTCGTAGACGATGGCTTGCTTGTGACAGCCGCTTTCCCGCTCACTTTCAGCTTTTGGCCCACAAAAATAACATCGGACTTCAACCCGTTCAGCTGTTTTAACGAAGCAGCACTCATTTTATGACGCGATGCGACTACACTGAGCGAGTCGCCGCTTTGAACCGTGTAAGACGAAGACGCCGCTGCTGAAAACACCAATTTTTCTTCTGCTTTTTCTGTTTGCCCTGACTCAGCCGAAAGATCGTTCTCCTCCTCTGATACAATGAGCGGATCATCAATTGACAACGCGTCGGATTCAAGATTGTTCAGCTCCTTCAGCTGAACAACCGATAGTTTATATTGATTGGCGATGCTGAATAGCGTGTCTCCCTGCTTTACTGTGTGTAGCTCTGAAGCTTCTGCAGCCGCAGCTGTGCCTGCTGAAATAACAGCCGCCGCTGCTAAAGAAATAACCGTTTTATTCATTCAATCGCTCCCCCACTCACACTCTTCTACTTTTATACTCTCTCATTCTATCGTCCTATATTCTATCTTTTTCATAGGATTCCTGTAAATCTGATTTTTTTGGTTCTATTTATCTATAAAAAAACCTATATTCCCCTATTTGTTATATACCATCCATTTTTTATAAAAAGCCCCTGCTTTTTCGACCGCTAATTTGCTGCCTCCTGCCCCGGCAGCATCTTCGACCAGAAACGCTAAAACAACGGCTGGATTGTTCGCATCATACGAAACAAATAAGCCATTTTCTTTGCCGGTTGTTCCCTGCTCTGCTTTGATTTCAGCCGTTCCTGTTTTGCCGGAAACAGCGATTCCTTCAATATTCGCCGCCTGCGCTGTTCCATGCTCTACTACGCCGCGCAATCCCTTTTTAATGATCGCTGACTGATCGTCTGTCACAAGCTCTTTTTGCCAAACGGACGGTTCATCATCGAGCTTCAAAAGAGGATTCATGATGCTGCCGCTATTTAAAAAAGCACCATATGCATTGGCTAAATGCGTCATCGTTGTTAAAACCTCTCCTTGCCCGTACCCCGTATCAGCAAGCAAAATATCAGATTCAAATTCGCCACTGTTCGACACTTGTGAATCCCGCAGCGGATAAGCAAATGGATACTCTGTTCCAAATCCAAATGATTGCAGCCCCGTCTTCATTTGGTCTGACCCTGCCTCGAGTGCCGCCATCGCAAAATAAATATTATCCGATGCCACAAGCGCTGACTCCAGCGTGACAGGCGCCGTTGACTCACTTACGCGCGTAACCCGGTAGTTGCCCCATGAAGAATCTTTCTGCCACTGAAGGCCGGTAATCGTTTTGCCCTCCGCCGGATTAAGCTTTTTTGCTTTCATCGCAACCGATGCCGTGATCGGTTTCATCGTTGACCCCGGTGAGTAAGCAGCTGCAAACCGGTTCAAAAGCGGCTGTTTAGGATCATCCTGAAGCGCCGTATACCGTTCTCCGGAAATTCCAAGTGCAAATTCATTCGGGTCAAAAGATGGAGATGAAACAAGCGCCAGCACATCTCCTGTTTTCGGTTCTACTGCCGAAGCCGTCCCCGCCGTTCCCCCATACTGTTCAAACAAAAGCTTTTGCATTTCCGCGTTAATGGTGACTTTCACATCCTGGCCGTTTTGCGGCTCTTTTTTCGCAATAACGACCGGTTCTCCTTTTTCTTTTTCAATAAAAATTTGAACACCGTCTGTTTCTTTTAATTGTTCTTCAAGCAGCTGCTCAAGTCCTCTTTTGCCAATCTGGTCCCCTTGTTCGTATCCCTTATTTTCCTTTAGCTCCTCCGCATTAATTTCACCTGTGTAGCCAGTTAAATGAGCGGCAGATGCACCATACGGATATTTGCGGACTGGTTTTGAAGACGTCGTGGCTCCTGAAATAGCGGTCGCTTTTTGTATGATTGATTCATTTAATTCATCAACCGTTTTAAGCGGGACAAAATACCCGTCCTGTACCCAGCTTTGCCCCAGCTGTTCATCAATGAATTCCGTCTTAATGCCAAGCACTTTTGCAAGCGCCGCTTTCCCCGCTTCGTCAATCGCTCCGGCATTCACGCCAATTTGGGCGGCTGTCCCATTCACAGCAAGCGAGCTGCCATTCCGGTCTAAAATAAGGCCTCTTTCTGCTTCAAGCGTTTGAATGCGGACTTTGTCGCCTTCTGCATAATTGGGCAGCAAAAAAGAAGGATCCCAGTCGATGAGCCATTCTTCCCCTTCTTCTGTTTCTTCCAGCTTCATGACCGCTTCTTTTTGGAATGAAACCGGCCCAGCGATTGTTTCCATATCTGCCCTAAATGGGAGACGTACTGTTTGCTCGTTGTCTTGCTTGACATCTTCTTCATTCGGAAGCTCCACCTTGAGCTTGTTCATTTCAATATCTGTCATAATTTTTTCATACTGCTCCACAAATTGCTCCTTCGTTATTGCTGACTTTGTTTCATTTGTGAAATGTGCATACATGCCGTTGTAATCGCCTTCTTGCCAATCATTCATATACGCTTCCAGCTCCGCTTCCGGCGCATCTGGTCCGCCGCAGCCACCGAGCAAAGCAGCAGCTCCCACTGTTAAAAGAATTGCGAAACGTTTCATAATCCCGCTCCTTTCCATCTTTCTATTAGTATAACAGAAAAAAACAGCCCTTTAAAAAGGCTGTGGCGTACCCTTATGATTTAGGAATTCGGATGGTGAGAAAACGTTCACACTGAATCGGTGCATGTTCGAGCAAAGCCCGGGTCGATAAATATTGGACAGCTTCTCCTTTTCGAATAAAAAATTGATTCGCGATTGATAGAACCACTGACTTGGATAAAGACAAAGCGGTAACAGCTGTTAAATGCAGGTAGCCTTCTGGCAAACTGTAATCAATTATAATTTCCTGCCAGGAATCTTTTTCAGACACGATCATTTTTACCGCACCTTTTATCCCGAGACTCCACTCTTTTTCAGTTGGGGCAGCCCGCTTTGTGAACTTAGCATCGATCACAAGCCCTTCCTGATATACCGTCATAAAGCGAATCATGCAGTCTTCTTGCCGTCCATTGACAAAAACGAGCGAACTCTCCATTGATTCATTTGGTTTCTCCATCCAATTCTCCTTTTAATTGTCTTAATCATCCCTTTTTCCTATTTCGACAATTTCCTCCAATTTCCTTTAATTTTTTTATACTAATAAAGAATATAAAAATAAATTCCAAAAGGGAATATTCTATCCTTTTTTACTTCTCGGACCGGTAAGGTGTAAAGAACGAACATTACACGCATGGGGTGTTTTTATGCAGTTGAATGAACTATTGCGCTATTATCGCCAGCACGTTCTCCATATTTCACAAAAAGAAATGGCTGAACGTTTGAATATTACACAGTCAAGCATTTCTAAGTATGAAAAAGGCGAAGCAGGCATCGACAGCCGAATGCTGCAGAAGATCATGAGCGCGTATCAGATTCCAAAAGATGAATTTGCGGCAGCTATTTTAGAGCAGCCTATTTATTATGACACTATTTCTGTACATGAACGGCAGCAAGATGTGTTTAAAGAAGAATGGAAGTTTTTCGAAACGCTCTTACTAGACCAGCCGATCTTAAAACGTGAACTTCTCCGCCTTGCCACACTTCAGCCAAAAGAATATGAGAAACATATAAAAGCAATTAGCGATATGATTAAAGCCCATATGTCCACCCTTTAACAAAAGGTGCTGTCTCAAAAAAATCTGAGACAGCATCTTCTTCTTTTTTCAATGTGGCACAAAAGGATTGATTTTTCGCTATAATGGATAAATACTTACTAAACGAAGGAAGATTGGATGATTTTCACCTCTCAGTTTTGGCTCTCTATTACGTTTTTTGCTTTTTATTTCTCATGGGGCGTATTTATGCCTTACTGGAATGCCTGGCTTGTTTCTGAAAAAGGTTTGCCCGTTGAAGCGGCTTCTTCACTCATTGCGATCGGCTTGCTCGTCCGGGCTGCGTCTACCTTTTTTCTTTATCCTGCAGTAAGCGCTAAATTCCCGGCCGGTACGCTTCTGAAATGTTTCACGGTCATGGCGGCTCTTATCTCGCTTTTCTTTATCCCGGCTTCTGGCTACGTCCCGCTGCTTCTTGTCATGGTGGTGTTTAGCATCATTTATCCGATTATCATGCCAATGGCAGACAGCATGGGTGCGCTCTTGATGAAAACAGATCGCGTTCATTATGGAAAAAGCCGTTCATGGGGCTCGATTGGCTACACAGTCTCTGTGTTTCTCATCGGCATCGCAACCGCTGTTTTTACAGATGCAGCCATTTTATACATTTTAATCGGAAGTTTAATTTTCATGACAGCAGCTGCTTTCTATTATACGCCGCCTGTACTCGTGAAACGTGGTGATCTTCGGCGCGTTCCCTTCCGCCAATTATTTCGTTCAAAGCGGTTTGTGACGGCACTCATTGTTTGTGTGCTGATTCAAGGAGCGCATGCCGCTTATTATAATTATGGCGTGTTGTATTTGCAGCACCTTGGTGTAAGCAGCATTTGGACAGGCGTTATTTTAAATATTGCAGTTGCAGCAGAAATTATTTTCTTCAGTGTGGCGGACCGTTTTTTACGTCATGTTTCGGTACCAGTCATGTTTATGGGCGCGGCGTTTGCAGCTGTCTTCCGCTGGTCGATCATGTTTTTATTTCCGACCGTCACCATTTACGTTTTTGCCCAAGTATTTCACGCTTTCACATTTGGTCTTGCACACTATGCGTTCATTCGCCTTTTATACCAAGAGTTTGATTCGTTCGAAATTCCAGCTGCTCAAGGAGTGTATTCCTCTCTTGGAATGGGATTAAGTACAGCAATTTTAACTTTTGGGGCAGGCTATTTATATGACATAGAGCCCCGCCTTGCTTTTTTAAGCATGGCAATGGTTGCACTGCCGGCTGTTTTTATTAGTTTTTGGATGACAAAAGGAAAAAGATAAGAATTTTCAGTTATTTTTCAAGCCAAACGTATGGTTTTCGCTTATACTAATAGAAAGAATGACTGGGGGAGGGCTTGCGATGGCTCAAACGGAATTGACATTTGAAAATAAACTTCTTGAGATTTTCGAACATTTGCACGCACATCCAGAAATCAGCTGGAAAGAAACTGAAACAACCGCGTATATATCGCGGCTATTGACAGAAGAAGGAGTCCGATCTTATACATTTGACGACTGTACTGGACTCATTGCAGAAATTGGCAGTGGGTCACCGGTTGTAGCGGTTCGGGCCGATATTGATGCTCTTTGGCAGCAAGTAAACGGGGATTTTCGCGCCAACCATTCGTGTGGACACGATGCGCACATGTCGATCGTCATCGGCGCGATTTTAGCTCTAAAGAATGAAATAGCGGATGGTAATGGGACTGTCCGGTTTATTTTTCAGCCGGCGGAAGAGACAGGCACCGGGGCCTTGAAAATGGTCGGCAAGGGCGTTGTCGATGATGTCGATTACTTATTCGGCATCCATCTTCGTCCAATTGAAGAAGTGCCATTTGGAAAAATCACGCCGGCGGTTCACCATGGCGCTGTTGCTTTTTTAAACGGAAAAGTGATCGGCGATGATGCACATGGAGCGCGTCCACATCAAGGTATTAATGCCATTGAAGTCATGTCATCATTAAGCCGGCAGCTGAACACAATTAACTTTTCGCCATTTGAGCCATATTCAGCAAAAATGACACGCATTGAAGCGGGCGGCCAAAGCTTAAACATTATTCCCGGCTCAGGAAAGTTCGGCCTCGACGTTCGAGCGCAGCGCAATAAAGTACTACTGGAACTTCAAAAAGCAGTGGAGCATAAAATCGAACAGATTAGCCTGCTGTATGAAGTGCAAATTGATTACGAGTGGATGGATTTCACGCCGGCCGCTGAAGTATCTGAGGATGCAGAAGCTCTTTTACGAAAAGGAATCATTGAAGTATGTGGTGAAGAAGCACTGGCTGATCCGCTTATTACATCCGGCAGTGATGATTTTCACTTTTATACGATTAAACGGCCTCATATTAAAGCGTGTATGATGGGGCTTGGTTCGGGTCTCACACCGGGTCTGCACCACCCGAATATGACATTTGACAGGCGCATTATTAAAATCGGTGCTGAAACACTGGCTGCCAGTGTTAAACATGCACTGAAAAGTGAATAAAGCAAATCCGCAGTAGACCGGCGTCACTGCGGATTTTTTGCGTGTGCTGTCCGATGAACCGGCAGCAATCGTTTTTTATACAAAATGCCAAGCATATTTAGCAGTCGTTTTGGCAATCTTTTCGGGAAGAAAGGTTTCATGTAAAAGGTTGAGTGTGCCGTTTTAATGTCTTCCCAGTTCATGCAGTCTTTCGTTTGGCGAAAACGGGCGACATCAATAATCATTGCACTGCCCGCTGTTGTAATCATAATATTTCTCAAATGCACATCAGATGGATTTAAGCCCCGCTTTCGTGCCGCCAAAAGCGCCAGGTCAGCTTCTTGAATGTGCCGGGTAGAAATCTCAATCCCTTCTTCCAAGCATTGAAAAAATGTTTTGCCCTCCACCCAGTCAATGACAATGTACGTTCCACCGGCTTCATGTAAAACCGGAAAATGAGGAACACCTGAAAGAAGGCGATATATATCTGCTTCTTCTTTGGCAATATGGACTTTATCAGGATAAAAAACCTTCAGCGCTTTATTGGTTTCCGCAATTCGAAAAACGACTGCGCTCCTTCCTTCACCGGCAAATAAAAGCCTTGAGTCACTTACAACAGACCGCCAATGCCCCCCCTGACGCTTGAATCGGATGCTTTCGGCAAAATGCTTATACCGTTTCATGCTCATTCCTCTTTTCTTCTTTCTTCTATTATATACGGGCAATCCCTTAAAAACGATTCATTTGTTTATATATCCTGTAGGCCCAAGAACATGGCATCGTGCCGCAACGCTTCAAAGCTGCTACGTCCTGTGGCTCCATGGTTTCTTTTTTCATCATGAAGAAGCAAGGTGCACTTCTTGGGCCGGTATAATGAAATTTGGGTCGGTTTCCTTTGCACTAGGGGCGTTAAAAAGTTTTACCGCCCCTAGTGCAAAAAATACCGCCTTAAAATAATAAATACCGCCCTAATCAAAAAGGCTGCCCCATTTTGGGACAGCCTCTCTTTCATTTTATATTAGTCGAGGATTGTAACGTTTACTGTACGTACGCCCCAGTTGTATGCTGCATCATTGTTTGGTACGTGAAGATCAATTTTATTGCCTTTAATTGCGCCGCCTGTATCGCCGGCAACGGCTTCACCGTAGCCTTCAACGTATACGCGTGAACCTAGTGGAATGACACCTGGATCAACGGCAATGACTTTTTTATTCGGTGCGTTGCGAAGGTCAATTCCTGTTGCTGTCACACCTGAGCAGCCTGCACATTCTGCTGTGTATGCTGTTGCAGTCATTGTTAATGTTTTGCCTTGTGGTGCTGATGATGTTTGCGCAGGTTCAGCGGCTGCTTGTGTTGATTGTGGTGCTGATGCTGCTTTCGCCGGTGCAGCTGATCCGTTTGTAGACAACTGATCACCAGGGTAAATCATATTAGATGATAGACCGTTGATTGATTTCAATGAGTCAACTGAAATACCTTGCGCTGTTGCGATTTTATAAAGTGTATCGCCTGCTTTAACAGTATATGTACCATTAGACGAAGCTGCAGCTGTGCTGCCTGAACCGGATGTTTGGATTGTTTCTCCCACGTAAATCATGTTAGATGAAAGGCCATTCGATGATTTTAACTGATCTACAGTTGTACCTGTTTTTTGAGAAATGCTCCATAATGTGTCGCCTGATTGTACTGTATATGAGCTAGCTGATGCAGCAGTGCCGAATACGCTGCCGCCGATTACTGTCGTTGCTGCTAGTGCCATGATTTGCTTTTTCATAATAAAAAAACCTCCTGGATTGTTCCTGCCGGCATGACTGAGCATGCGTACGCAAGAATTTTTTAGTACTGTACTTCTCCGTGACTGTAGGGACAACAGCTAATCTATATAAAATAAAAGCGATAAACGCTTAAATGAGGACGCTTTTCCTCGGATGGCCGTCGTCTTCATCGGCCTAACGAGATTCATTGTAACACGCCCAGGAGTGTAATGATTTTAAAAGAACATTACGCTTACATGTTCAAATATGACGTTCATGTTACATAAAAGCTTTTATCTCGGATTCGTAATAATTTTGACATATAGAAGCCATTTAGAGACAAAAAAGGAAGCGACCTCAGCCAGCTCCCTTAATGATTTATTTTAAAATTTGAACTTTCACTGTACGAACGCCCCAGTTTGTCGCTTTTTGCTTTGTGGACATATGTACGTCGATTTTATTTCCTTTAATCGCGCCGCCAGTATCGCCGGCAACGGCTTCTCCATATCCTTCAACATATACTTTTGTGCCGAGCGGAATCACTTTCGGATCCACGGCAACGACTTTTGCATTCCGGTTTTTCTTTAAGTTAATGCCTGTTGCAGTGACACCTGAGCATCCACTGCAATCTGCAGTATAAGCGGTTGATTTAACGGTAATTTCTTTTGAAACATTTTTACTTGATTTCAGCGCAGGAGCAGAAGTTGCAGCTGCCGTGCTGCCGATGGAAAGCTTTTGTCCGATATTAATAGTATTAGAGGAAAGGTTATTCCATTTCTTCACTTGATCCACAGTCGTGCTGTAACGTTTTGAAATGTTGTAAAGTGTATCACCTTTTTGAACCGTGTAAGTAGCGGCTGCTGCTTGTGCCGCAGAAGCTGAGAAAATCATCATTGCAGCAAGGAAAGACATGGCCATTTTTTTCACGTATCATTACCCCCTAGTTTTGTAACACGAGATTGATTGTATCACGGTTCTATTTCAAGACTATTACACTAGGATGTTCGTTACATTACATTCATATTTCAAGAGTTTAATAATTCTGACAATTGATGAATAGACCAATAATATGAAATTATTATTGGTTCATCCAACAATAGTTGTATATAATGAAGATTGATCTTTATTTATTCTATTTGATGGGAGATTTTACAATGGCTTATCGGCTTCAGCTTTTGAAAGGGCTGTTTCGCTCCACCCATGAACTCGCACAGCTGTCACAGGCCGAAAAAATCCGCGGTTTATGGACAAAGTTTTCATTATTGGTTCTAATCAGTGTGCTCTTGTCTTTGCTTGCCGGCGCGTTAGGTATACAAAGCGAAAGCATTTCTGCTTATATGGCCGAATCCGATATGTATACATATGAATGGCTGAAACTATTATTTACCGCAGGGTCCGGAGTTGCTGGCCTTCTGCTTCCTTTTTTCTTCGTTTTTATTCCAGCTCTTTTATTTTGGACGTTCCTTGAACTCGAATTCAAGAAACTCATTGCCCTGCAATGCATAACGTTTTCTATTTATTTAATTGAATTTGCCTTGCTTATCGCCTGGAATGTGTTTTTTTCCATTCCACGTGACTCATCGCCTTTCTCACTTGGCGTCGTCGCCCAATATGCAACAGAAAATGCGATTGCCATTCGTTTTTTTAGTTTCATTACGATTTTTCAAATTTGGATTCTTGTGATCCAATATCGTTTTCTGCGTACATCGCAGGCAAGAAAACCTCTTTTTGTTTTCTTCATGGTTTTTTTGCTCGGGCTTGCATTTTGGATTTTAGCGACATTATTTACATCGATTCATGTCGAAAACTTGTTTTAACGAAAAGAGGTGGATACAGTGAAGAAAATAAAAAAACAAGTGTGGCTCGCGGCAAGCGCTGCGGTAATAGCCGGCAATTTATATTTGATTTTCAAAGAAGACAGCAAGACGAGCCGGACAGAATGGCTGACGGAATGGGACCGCTCCAAAACGGGTGATGTGGTAGAAGCTTTTTCTGCAGAAGGCGTTGTCGTTCCATCTGACGAATATCCGATTTATTTTGACGAAACGAAAGGTACACTTGAGGAAGTCCTTGTCAAAGAGGGCGATGCGATCCAGCCCGGTGAGAATCTTTTCAAGTATTCATCCACTGAAGTAGATGAAGAAATTGACCGCCTGACCGCTGAAAAAGAAGAAACACAGCAGCAAATCTCGTTAATTGATAACCAGTTAAGCCAGCTGCAGATTTTGCTGTCACAAGCTGAGAGTGAAGAAAGCAACACTTCCAGCACGCAGACACCTTCATCTACTAGTGACAGCAGTACAATGATTATTCAAAACGGCGATGCGAGCACATCGATTGAAAAAGATATTTTGCAGCAGGAAACAGAAAAACAAAAGCTGCAGGAAGAAGTGAAAAAGTTCGATACGCTGATTGCGGCGCAGGAAGCGAAAAAAAGTGATCTCGTCGTGAAAAGCACAAATGAAGGCTACGTGAAAAAAATTGATACGAGCTTGAACAATCCTCTGTTAACTATTAACTCCTCTGTGCCGGCTGTGCAAGGCATCTTTGATGAAAAACAAATGACCAAAGCAGAGGCTGGACAACGGGTTGAAGTAACAGTAGATACGATGTTAGAACAGTTTGATGGTTCTCTTGGAGCAGTGAGTACATATCCAGAAGAAGAACCTTCTGTAAAACGAAAAAGCTTGTATCCTTTCTCTGCCCAGCTGTCAGGCATTGAATCAAGCGATCTATACCCTGGATTAAAAGCAAATGTAAAAGTGATAACGGCAGAGCAGACGGATGTTGTAACCATTCCAAATACAGCGATCTTAAAGAAAAACAAAAAATCATATGCTGTCATTTTAAACAAGCTAGGACTGCTTGAACGGCGGCAAATCGAAACGGGTCTTCACGTCGATGGCGTGTACCAAGTTGTCAGTGGTGTAGAAACAGGCGAAGCCATCGTCATTGATCCCTATGATTTGATTATGCAACGGGGGCCGTTCATTACACCAGTCAATGCCGATCATGTAAAAAAGAAACCGTGGAATGAGCTGTCCCGTACTGAAAAAGTGAAATATGCGCTCATGGGCTTTCTATCTTAAAATAAAAGCAACGCCAGAAGGAAAATTCCTCTGGCGTTGCTTTTTTTATTTGTAAAATCAGATTCTTCCATTCTACAAATCTGTTAAAATAGGGGTAAATAACCTACATTATGGAGGATTCAATGAAAAAATGGCTCTTTGTTTTGCTTACATCTTTTCTACTTGCCGCTTCGCTCCCACCACTCGCCCCTCAGGCTTCAACATATTTGCTGACGACGGCGGATACGACGATTTATACGCCGGCATCTGCCGGACAGGCGGCGATCTTAACCCCTATCCCGGCCCGTACAAATGTCAAAGTTATTGAAGAACAGGAAACGAGAATCCGTGTTTCCTGGCAAGGCGTGAATGGCTTTATTGCACGGGAATATTTATTAATAGAAGAAAACGACCAAATCGATTCATCCGGCTCCTACATCCAGCTTGAAACAGACGCTGAACTATTGGAAAAGCAAAATGGTAGGTACGTGAAAACCGGCCGCCTTCTCGCAGACGAAGTGTTTAGAAAAGCCGGCAGTGAAAATGGCTATGTATCATTTGTATTTGGCAGTACAACCGGCTATGTAGCCGAAACTGCCGTCACGTATTTGACTGAAGCTTCTCTTACCGGCGGAGTGCAGCCTGGCACCGCTTATAAAAATCGGGCCATCACTGAAAAAACTGTTGATCTTCTTTATTCAAAAAATGGTACATTAACATCGATTGGCCGTTTGCAGGCAGGCGTAGCACTTGATACACGCGCCGCCTACCGGGATTATTACATTGTCGATATTGGCGGCCGGACAGCGTACATTCGGAAAACAGACCTTACGCTGTATACCGGTAATTACGTCGATCCATTTAAAACGATGACGTATAAACAAATGGTACAGGATTTAAAAGAGCTTGTGCTCTGGCATCCAGATATCGCGTCTCTTGATGTGATCGGCAAATCCGTTGACGGACGTGATTTGTACGCTTTAAAACTCGGTACGGGCAAAGAAGAAATTCTTGTCAATGCTTCTCACCATGCACGTGAACATATTACAACAAATGTCGTCATGGAAATGGTCGATCAATATGCCCACCTCTTTAAAACAAATGGGTCCATGAATGGGTATGCGGCGAGATCGATTTTGCAAAAAGCATCAATTTATTTTGTACCGATGGTAAATCCCGACGGCGTTTCGCTCGTGCAGCTTGGTGCGAATAGCGCAAAAAATAAAGCCGCTATTTTGAAACTAAACGGTGGCAGCTCTAATTTCTCTGCTTGGAAAGCAAATATACGCGGCGTGGATTTAAACCGGCAATATCCGGCCGATTGGAAAAACATTTGCTGCGATCCTGGCAAGCCGTCTTCTCAAAACTATAAAGGTCCAATGGCACTGAGCGAACCGGAATCAAAAGCGATGCACGACTTTGTTTTAAAGCATTCTTTTAAAACAAGCGCATCGTATCATAGCTCCGGCCAAATTATTTTCTGGCACTTTTACCAATCAGGCGCCCGAAAATCGCGCGACTTGGCATTGGCGAAAAAAGTGAGCCAAAAAACTGGTTACAGCTTGGTTGCAGCACGCTCAAACCCAAGCGGCGGCGGCTTTAACGACTGGTTTATTCAAAATGAACAAAAACCGGGTGTTACAATCGAAGTCTCACCATACATCGGGAACCGCCCCGTTCCGATTATTTACTTTTCAAGCATTTGGAAACAAAACGACTCGATTGGGTTAATGCTGGCGAATGAAAAAATCCAATAACTACGAAAAATAAGGGACGGCGCGATTTAGTCCAAATTGCGCCGTCTTCTCGGAAAATCGCGCCATCCACAAAAAAGCTGTCACTCAAGTCTTTTTTTCCGACTTGAGTAACAGCTTCTTTTTGTTATTTTTTCACGATTAATTCATATGAAGCTGTGGAAGCCATGCCATTCGCTTCGCTAAGTTCAATAAAATACTTCCCTTTTGGCAGCTTCAATGTGGCCAGTTCTTCATCATTTTTGCCATAACGGTCAAAGGAAGAAACGAGCGCGCCTTTCGAGTTGTAGATTTCCATAACGCCGTCTAAATTGCTGCCGGCTGTAAATGAAAACGAAACAGTGCCTTCTTTCTCCATGTTTAAAACAAAATGATCGACATCTCCGAATGAAACGCCAGTATTAAAGTAGCCGCGCGCCCCATACTTGCCGTTTGCTGTTTTAAGCGGCAGCGGCTTCGTTGGTACATGACCCGCGACTTTGGCATCGCCATCCGCGAATTGGTTATAGGTCGCGCCTGCCTTTACTTCGTACGGCTGCAAGTTCGGTCCAGCCCCGAAAAATGGTGCCACTTCAACAAAATAGCCGGTATCTTCCTTCGCCGCAAATGATGTATGCACATCAGGCTCAATGACAAGCGAGAACAAATCAGGCCCAAATGGAGTCACACGGCTCATCTCATCTTCATCAAGCACTTTATCACCGTTTAAATCTTCAATAATCGCACCGCTAAATACGTGCCCTGGACGCAGCTCGTATGGAATACCCGCTTTTTGTGAGGCAGTAAGGGCACTTCCAGCAATATCAAGCGTGTACACCCGCGATTTGCCTTCATTCACGAAGTAGTAGTAATCAATATCACCAGATTGCATAAAGTAGTTTTGAACCGCTTTACCAGCTGTGATGTCCTGCCCTTCTTCCGGCATATTGTTATCTGTATCTTTTTCTGCCGGTACGTTGGCGATTCGTTTCGATGTAAGCGTGTATGGATCTGCTGAAAGATTTTCGGAATTGTTCATGACCATCATCACATACGTTTTGTCTTTCTTCAAAGCGGCGTTCATTTTTCCTGATGCGCCTAAGCCGCCAAGAAGAGCTGCAATTAAGTCCATTTCTCCATCACTGCCTGAGACCTGAATTAATTCGCCTGTTTCTGAGTCGACTTCCATCAATGTCATCGAGGCAAGCTGCCCTTGATTCACTTCAAATGAGTAAATTCCATCAGCAGAGGGAACGAAGCGGTAATAATCTTCGTCAAATCCGGATTGAAAGTAGCCTTGCTTGCTGCCGCCAAGTGTATATGGAATGGCTTTTTCAAGAATACGATCGCTTTCTATATCCTCTTCTTCTCCATCAATCAGTTCTTCCTCTTTCCTTTCACCATACTCGTCCGGCGTAATGTCACCATCCATCAATGTGTCTTCCAATGACACTTCTTCTGGCAGCCCATCTTCATCTGCCGGAATCGTCCGCTCTTCTACTTTAAACGTGTATGGCATTGCAGACTCGCCTACTGCAAGCTCTTCAAACATGGAGATATCCATTGAAAAAAGGTCCATAATCGAGTTTAAGAAAATATCCTCGCTGAACGCCCCATTTGTCACTTCAATTCGGTATTCAACATCTGGAACCGCCTGAAACGAGACTGTTTCACCTTGATTAACCGGATTGTTATTCCCATCCACAATGGCGTATTCCTCTTCGCCCTCAGGCATGTAAACATGAATCGCAGAATCAACCCCAGGCAAATCCGAGACGGACAAAGAAAGCAATTTTGCTTCGTCAACTGACAGCGTGAAAAAGTCTGAATCCGGCACTTCTTCTTCTCCGCTGTATAAAGTGAAATCATTTTTCGTATACGGCAGAGACGTGATGGCGACAGGTTCTTCAGATGTTGCTTGATCCGGTGTAATCGGGGCTATTTTTTCTGCCTGGAGCGTAAATGTCGATTTTCCGGCTGCACTGTAATTGCCGTTCGCATCTTTTACGCCGACAACAAGCGTGCCCGCCTCACTAGCCGTGTACAAGTAGCCTTCTTGCCCGTTCACAACGGTCCGATCCACATCACGAATGTACTGGGGATCTCCATCCTCCGGTACAAAGTACAATTCCATCGCGTAATCGTACCCTTTGCTGCCGTCTAGTACTGTCTGTACATGCTGCCCTTCTGTCACGTCCGCTTTATACCAATGCATCGTTCCTGGCGTTTTAAATGCGCCTGTAAATGACTGCTTTCCTGACTTGATTTCTTTTGCTGTTTTTAAAATGGCTTCCCCTGATACATCCGGACGATCCGGCAGTTTATTCACATCAAATTTCAGCGCGTTCAGCGGATTAATTAATCCATTGCCGTACGTTAAATCGTACCCTTTTTCACCAAGATCCGTTGCCGTCTGCTCCAAAATATATTCAATATCAAACGCCGTTAAATCCGGATATTTAGATTTCAACAAACCAGCAGCGGCAGCGACCATTGGCGATGCCATTGATGTGCCGGTCAACCGTTCAAATTTCGATCCGGATTCCGCTCCGTACGCCGTACTGTAAATATTTTCACCTGGTGCGACAACATCAACACTTGCGCCGTAGTTGGAGCTGTCTGAGAGCGTCTTTGAGCCCGCTACGTTCCCGACGCTGATCACACCCGGGTATGCTGCTGGATACGAATACTGATCCGTTGATTCATTGCCCGCCGCCGCAACGATGACAACACCTGAATCAATCGCATACTGAATCGCTTCTTCCACAACAGCCGATGGCATAAAACCGCCAAGACTCAAGTTGATGACGTCTGCTCCTTGATCAACGGAATACGTAATGCCTTCTGCAATTGTAAAATCATTGGCACCAATTGAGCCGTTAAACACATCGACGGGCAAAATTTTCGCATTCGGAAAAACGCCATAGCCGCCAAGGCCGTTATCTTTTGATGACGCAATAATGCCCGCTACGTGTGTCCCATGTAAGTCACGAACCGGATTTCGTGCCGGATTCGCAACGTTGTACGGCTTCAGCAAATTCGCTTTTAAATCTGGATGCTTGTAATCAACACCTGCATCTACAACGGCAATGGTAATATTATTTTTTCCCGCGTACGAAAGTGCTTTTCCCATATTCAGCATCGCTAAATGGTCCATCTTCGCTGCTTTCGGATCCGGTGTGCCGGCAAACGCTTTGTATTGAATGCTTGGCGTGATGGCCAGGACTTCTGAACGCGTTTTATACACCCCGATGACATCGCTCAGCTTTTTTGATTTCGGCACTTGCACAACGTCATATTTTAAACCTGGCAGGCGCTTTATAACAGAGACGCCTGCTTTTTTATGTACACTTTGCGGCAGCGCTTTTGAATACTTGATGACGAGTGTCTGTGAATCGGTTACCTGCTTGTCGGCTTGAGCTGCTTTATATTGCGCTTCTTTGTCCGACGCCGGCACGTCGGCGAATGCTGCACCCGGAATGACGAGCGACGCGCTGACTGCCGCAGCCATTATTTGTTTCCGCTTTTTCAAGATGAATCCCCCATTCGCATTTTCTTTCTCTTAATCATACAGGAAAAAGAGGCGATTGGTTTCAAATTTTTTCAAGTATTTGAATTTTTTTTATAGAAAAAAAAGCGGCTCTGAACATGTGTCCAGAACCGCTTTTCTTATCAAATAATACGCGCTAGAATCACGCCTGAAATGTTGGATAATTGCTCTGTTAAACCAGGAATGACTTCGCCATTTACTTGATTGTCAATGTCAATCAGCGTATATGCATAGTCACCCTTACTGCGGTTCATCATGTCTGCGATGTTCAAGTCGTAATCAGACAGGGCACCGGTAATTTGGCCAACCATGTTCGGCACATTTTTATGCGCCACCGTTACACGGCGTTTGCCGGTAAACGGAATTTCCACGTTGCCGAAGTTGACTGAGTTTTTAATATTTCCTGTCTCCAGGTAATCTTTCATTTGACGCGCAGCCATAATCGCGCAGTTTTCTTCTGATTCCGTTGTAGATGCCCCTAAGTGAGGAATCGGGATGACATTTTTCATACCAATTACATTTTCGTTCGGGAAGTCTGTTACGTACTTGCCGATTCTGCCGTTTTCAAGCGCAGCACGCATATCTTCTTCGTTCACAAGCTCGCCGCGTGAGAAGTTCAAGATAACGGAACCGTTTTTCATAACAGAGAATGCTTCTTTATTAAACATGCCGCGCGTGTCGTCCGTTAATGGCACGTGAACTGTAATGTAGTCGCTCGCTGCGAACAATTGCTCAATGGTAAGAGCACGCTGTACGTTGCGTGACAAGTTCCATGCTGTATCAACAGAAATGAACGGGTCAAAGCCGATCACGTCCATATCAAGGTCAAGCGCATTGTTCGCCACAAGCGCACCGATATGGCCAAGACCGATAACGCCAAGCGTTTTTCCTTTTACTTCTCGGCCCACAAATTTCTTTTTACCTGCTTCGACAAGCTTCGGAATCGCATCGCCCTGTCCTTTTAACTCATTTGTCCAGTTAACACCGTCGAATAAATTACGAGAAACGGCCATGATCGTTGTTAAAATTAATTCTTTTACCGCATTCGCATTTGCACCTGGCGTATTAAATACAACGATACCGCGCTCTGTGCATGCCTGCACCGGAATATTGTTGACACCTGCGCCGGCGCGGGCGATCGCTTTCACATTTTTGTCAAATTGTGAATCATGCAAATTTGCACTGCGCAAAATAATGCCATCCGGCGTATTTGTGTCGTCGTTTACTTGAAAATTGTCCGCATTGTTGAATATATTTAAGCCGATATCGGCAATGTTGTTCATGGATTTAATCGTATACACGTTTGGTTACTTCCCTTCCGCTGAATGAGTCTGTTCGAATTCTTCCATAAAGGCTACGAGCGCTTTTACGCCTTCAACCGGCATCGCATTGTACACGCTTGCGCGCATACCGCCGACTGAACGGTGTCCTTTTAATGTTTCCAACCCTTTTGTTTTTGCTTCTTTGACGAATAGTGCATCCAGTTCTTCACTTGGTGATACGAATGGGATGTTCATTAATGAACGACTCGCTTTCTCAATAGGCGAACTGAACATAGCAGATTGCTCTAAGTAATCATACAAAATAGCCGCTTTTTCACGGTTAATGCTCTCCATCGCTGCAAGACCGCCAAGCTCTTCCAGCCATTCAAACACAAGCTTCGCCATGTAAATTCCAAATGTCGGCGGTGTATTATAAAGCGAACCGCTGTCCGCATGTGTTTTATAATCAAGCATCACTGGCACAGAAGCGTCTGCTTTTCCAATCAGATCTTCACGGATAATGACGAGCGTCAATCCAGCCGGACCGATATTTTTTTGTGCACCCGCGTAAATAACACCAAATTTCGCCACGTCGATTTCTTCTGACAAAATATTCGAAGACATGTCAGCAACGAGTGGTACATTTCCTGTATCCGGAATAGTGTTGAATACTGTTCCTTCAATTGTGTTGTTTGTCGTAATGTGAACGAAGTCCGCTTCTGGATCGATCATATCCGCTGTCACAGTTGGAATGTAGCTGAAATTTTTATCTTCAGAAGACGCAATAACCCGCACTTCCCCATATTTTTTCGCTTCTTTGATCGCTTTTTTCGACCAAGAGCCAGTGTTAACGAAATCCGCTTTTTTGCTGCTGGCAAACAAGTTCATCGGCACCATGGCGAACTGCTGGGAAGCACCGCCTTGAATGAATAACACTTTGTAGTTGTCCGGAATGTTCATCAGCTTGCGCAGAACGGCTTCCGCTGTTTCAATGATCTCTGTAAACCATTTCGAACGATGGCTCAGCTCCATTACCGACATACCGGAACCCGCGTAATTCGTAAGTTCGGCTTGTGCTTTTTCAAGTACCTCAAGAGGCAACATTGATGGACCCGCTGAGAAATTATACACTCGTGTCATCATACTACTCCTTCATTCGTGTTATTTTCGATAATCTGAAAATTTGTGCTTTATCAATACCCGAATTATAAAATAACGCGCCCTACTAATCAAGGGCATGTCACTGTAGATTTCGTTAGAATCCTTTGTTGTTATCGCTTACATCGCTTGATAGAACGGTCATGGTCATTTACGAACGTTTTGTTAAATTTTCTTACATTTATTCGTTTTTCTAAAAAAGAGGAAATTTTTCTATTATATAAGTTGAACAAAGATTCTTACTTTAGAAAACAGTGGTTATTGGCCACGAACCTCGGCTGTTCGTCACGAAACCCTTCCTTTCTTTTCAAAGAGGAAGAAATCATTGATGAGATGCCTGCTGAAGAATGGCCGGCCGTCGATGAAGAACCCATTGTCGAAGAGCAGATCGTGGAAGAAGAGCCGCTTCCTGTGCTTGAAGACATCAATGAAGATGGCGTGATTGATGTGCTTGACGTAACGGAAGACGTGAACATGGATGGCATAATTGATGAGTTGGATTTGGAAGAAATTCTAGTGATGCAGTAGTTTTAAAAAGAGCCTGCCCGTCAGGTTCTGTTTTTTTATGTAGTCAAGTGTTCTTTTTTGAAGTATAATGACTACAATTTGTGTGTCATTTAGGAGGAATATCGTTTGCGTACCTATCAAGTTGACGAGCGGCCGTCGATTCCGGCACTGATCCCGCTTAGTTTGCAGCATTTATTCGCCATGTTCGGGTCGACCGTATTAGTTCCTGTATTGTTTGGTGTCAATCCTGCTACGATTTTGTTAATGAACGGCATCGGCACGCTTTTGTATATTTTTCTTTGTAAAGGGCAGATCCCGGCTTACCTCGGATCAAGTTTTGCCTTTTTATCTCCCGTCTTTTTAGTGCTTGCTGATGGCAGCTACAACCAGGCACTTGGAGGGTTTATCGTCGTTGGTCTTATTTTCATCATTGTTTCCGGCATTATTAAAATCGCCGGCACCGGCTGGATTGATGTTGTCTTCCCGCCTGCTGCAATGGGTGCCATCGTTGCAGTAATCGGGCTTGAGCTCGTTCCGGTTGCGGCACAAATGGCAGGTATTATTTCAGATGGTTCAGAAAACTGGTCCCCGGACCGCAACACCATTATTGTGGCGATGCTGACACTCGGTATTACGATTATCGGCAACGTTATGTTTCGCGGCTTCCTGAAAATCATTCCGATTCTAGTCGGCATTGTTGCCGGTTACACTATTGCAGCGCTGTTCGGAATGGTGGATTTCACACCCGTTCGTGAAGCAGAAATGTTCGCGCTCCCGCAATTTTATGCACCTGAGTTTAATTGGACGAGCATCGCAATTATCGCGCCCGCCGCACTTGTTGTGATTGCAGAGCATATCGGCCACCTCGTCGTGACCCAGAATATTATTGACCGTGACCTTATGAAAAAGCCTGGTCTTGGTGTTTCCTTATTCGGAAACGGTATTTCAACAGTGATTTCCGGCTTTGTCGGCTCGACACCAAATACGACGTACGGCGAAAACATTGGCGTATTAGCTCTTTCAAAAGTGTATTCGGTCTGGGTCATCGGCGGTGCAGCAGTCATGGCGATCATTTTATCTTTTCTCGGTAAATTAGCAGCTTTGATTTCAACCATTCCGACACCGGTTATGGGCGGCATATCACTGCTTCTGTTCGGTATTATCGCGGTAAGCGGCCTTCGCATGCTCGTTGAGACAAAGGTTGATTATTCGAAAACGACCAACATGATTTTGACAACTGTTGTGCTCGTCATCGGTTTGTCCGGTGCCACATTCACATGGGGCTACCTGCAGCTAAAAGGCATGGCGCTCGCAACGGTTATCGCCATTCTCTTGAGTTTATTCTTTGCACTTATTAATAAGCTGAATTTATCCAATGACAATGATTAATGAACAAAAGGGACTTTGCCTGCTGGCGAAGTCCCCTTTGTTTCATGTAGACAAATAAAACCTTTTGTCGGCACATCTGTTTTTTTTATTCACCATTGTTCTTTAGTTATGGCAGTCTATGGCGTTCTGATTGGAGCCGACATGCGGCGGGCTCGCGGCTTCGCGTTCCGCGGGCAGGCGCTGAGCTCCTTTCCGTCGCTGTTTCTATAAGAGCATCACCGGTTCTCACGGACACGCTCCACTGGCGGCAGCGCCGAAACGGGACCGTTACGATGCCCACTCGTTTTCGCGAATAAAAGCCAGCTGAAAAACGGCACGAAAGCTCGCTGCTCTTCCAAAAAACGGGGTGAAGCAAAAAGGACGCAGACTCCTGCGGGAACAGCGGTGAACGTGAGACCCCGCAGGAGCGGGAGCGACGAGGAGGCTCACGCACTGCCCGCAGAACGCGAATTCCTTTTTGCTTCACCTATCGGCCCTTTCAAAAAAAGACGGCCAACTTTGTCGACAGCCTGGAACAAAAGGGACTTTGCCGGCTGGCGAAGTCCCTTTTGTTTACGATTGATTATCAGAGTTTGTTCACGAAAAGCTAGATGTGGTCATGAAAGAAAACAATTGCTCACGAAAAAATGAGGCGCTGGTCAGCTTATTCACTTTCCGGTTTTGCGCCGGCGTATGTCCAGCCGTCTTCCTGATACGCCTTGCCTTCTTTCATCAGCTTGCCGAGCGCCCGTTTAAACGCGCCCTTGCTGATACTGAACCGTTTTTCGATTTCTTCCGGCAGACTTTTGTCCCAATACGGCATTTTGCCTCCACGGATCATTAAATAGTCATAAATGCTTTCCGCGTCGTCTTTTTGGCGTTCTGTCCGGCGGCCTAAGAGCGATACGTTCACAGAACCATCGCCATGAACATCAACAATTCGGCCTGTAACGGTCTGGCCGACACGCGGCTCGTCTTCCCTCTCGCTCGGATGTAAAAATGCCCGGTGCATATCATCGGTAATAATCCATGTACCTGCCTTGCCTGTCCGATAGACAATTCCGGTAAAATCTTTGTTCATATCCGTTTTATTCGCCCGCTTTGCAATGTCCCAAATCTTTTCTTCTGTTGCCGGCTTCGCAAACAAACGGCCGTTTTTATCGAGTTTTAACGTGCAATACAATTTGTCCCCTTCAATCGGGCGCACCTCGAACTTATACGGAAGGTCATCCTCAGACACGAGCGCGTCTTTTGAAATGCCAATATTGACAAATATGCCAAGCTGCCTCATTTCCTCTCCGACTACTTCCACCCAACCGTATTCCCCGAGCGTAATGAGCGGGCGGTCCATCGTTGCCGCCATACGGCCGTCATGATCCTGATACAAAAAGACTTCAACCGGCTCATTCGGTTCAAAGCCATCCCTAACTTCACTATTATGAAGCAATACAGCCTCTTCTTCCTCATCCTCAAGAAACCAGCCATATTCCTGTCTATTTTTCACATGCAGCGTTGCGATTGTTCCAGCTTCAAGAGCCATACACGCACGTCCTTTCCAAAGTTCTCATTGTTTTTCATTATATCAGCTTTCCCGATCAAATGTTTAACAATCCAAAGTGCCGGGTAGACTTGTATTAACAATTTGAAAACGGAAAGGTGAGAAAAAATCATGGCGCGATCATCAGGTGGATTCAAAAATTTAATGAAAATGGGAATGAAATACGGTCCGATTATTTATCCGATCGTTAAAAAATATTTGAGTAAAAGAAAAGCGGCAAAAGTATACCGCCCAAGATAAAAAATGCAAAAACGCCGGAGCAAAAAGGGACTGACCCCCGTTTTTGAGACAGGGATCAAAACACCTTTTAAACAGCCAGCTTCCGGTATTGTACCGGCGGCTGGTTGTTTAGTTTCGCTTGAATACGGATATGGTTATAATAATGGATATAGTTTTCGACAGTTTGCTCTACGATGGCTGTCGTAGTGTTTCTCAACTCGTCGAGATAGAACGTTTCAGACTTTAGCGAGGCATGAAACGATTCGATGGAGGCATTATCAGCGGGCGTCCCTTTACGGGACATGCTCATGGTAATGCCTTTTTCTTTTATTGCCTGCTGATAGGCATAAGACGTATAAACGGATCCCTGGTCACTGTGCAATAGGCATCCTTTAGGCAGAGGTGGAAGCTGCGCCATGGTATCGAGCACAAAATCTGTATCCTGGCAGTCCCCGATGGAATAGGCAATAATTTCACCGTTAAATAAATCCTGGATACTTGAAAGATACAGCTGTTTCTGCCCAAAAGGCAAGTACGTGATATCCGTTACGAGTTTTTGGAGAGGCTGATCTGCCTGAAAATCACGTTTCAATAGATTGTCGGCAATGTGATAAGGTTGTCCCGTCTGCCTGCGTTTTTTTACTTTCACACGGCATTGCCAGCCATATTTCTGCATCACACGCTGCACCGCTTTGTGGTTGATAGGGATGTCCTGGTTCAGTAAGGCAGTGATTTTACGGTAGCCATATCGAAACTTATTATCCCGGCACAGCGTGCCAATTTTTCGTTCGATTGCCTGCCTTGATGCTTCTAGTTGATTCTGTCTCCTCCAGCGATAATAGGTGGATCTTGGGATGTCAAGATGCCTGCAGATTTCCCCAATAGGCATCCCTGCTTTTAATTCATCCACTAAGTCTACTGCTATTTCTCGTACCACTTCCTCTCCAATTCGCTGTACTTTTTTAGGACCTCAATCTGTTGCTTCAAATAACGGTTTTCTGCCTGCAGCTTCGCCGTTTCATTTTCATACTCTGGCCCTTTTCCGTAAGAATACTGCTTTCCCACCGGCTGTTCAAACCGATGAATTTCATCATTTTTGTACCATTTCATCCACGTCTTGAGCTGGGCGCGGTGCCTAATGTTTAATTCATTCATGACTTCTTTGACCGGTATCCCAGCCAATCGCATCTCCACTGCTTTCATTTTTATTTCTGCTGGATAACTCACTCTTGTGCCCATAGAAAAAACACCTCCAAGTTGTTTTAGGTAGTCCATACCCGTCTTTCAACTTAAAGGTGTTTTTATTTGTCTCACTCTATGGGGTCAGTCCCAAAAGCTCGCGGCGTTTTTTGTTACTTCATCTTGTTCATTAAGCGATAAAGCATCACGGCTGTTTCTGCACGGGTTGTCTGTTTTTTCGGGTCGAATTTTCCGTTAGAGCGGCCGTAGATAAGTTCAAGTTCTGCCGCTTGTGCGACCGCTTTTTTCGCATAAGCATTGATCCGTTTTTCATCTTTAAATATTTTTGTGCTTTGCAATCCGTCCAGCAGTTCCGGATTCTTAAATTGAAGTGCTCGAATCATCATCGCAGCCATTTGCTCGCGTGTAATGTCCGCGTCTGGGTCAAACTGTGCATCCTCTTTTCCAAAGACAATTCCAGCCCGGTTCGCTGCTTCAATTTGCCTTGCTGCCCACTCTTTAGACTGTAGAACGTCTGCAAATGTTCCTTCATATTCGTGTAAAGGGATTTGAAGGGCACGTACAAGCAGCACCGCAAATTCAGCACGAGTGAGTTTTTGTTCTGGCGCAAACGTACTTTCTGTTTTTCCGCTCGTAATGAGTCTTGAAGCGAGTGATTCAATTTCATTTTTTGCCCAATGATCTTTAGCATCCGCAAAAGCTGCATTCACTGACATGACCGTAAAAATAGATAAGTGAGAAACTGGAATCACCCAATAGCCATTTTCTTCATACCCACCTGCATACTCCCACCGCTTCGTTGCTTCATTATAAAAAGCACCAGTTGTTTTATCTTCTTTTATATTCCCTTCTACCTTAAAACGCAATTCGACTGGTGCATCCAGCGACGCAATATCCGTTTCGCCCGCTTTGATCGTTATGTCCAATATGCTGCTATACACTTGTCCAGATGGCAATGAAGCATCTTTTTTATCCACTACATTCATCTGAATAGACACCTTTTTTTCGCCCGACTTTCTCATTTGAGCCAGGACCTCTGATGGAATGAGTGCGCTGTGTCCTTCAGCTGTTTGGACTTGAAGAGGCTTCGCAGATTGCGCAGCCGCATCAATCAACATTTTCGGCAGTACCCATTCGATGCTTTTCTGATCCGATGTCAATCTCCATGCCTCTCCACCTTTTTCAATCATCGCGTCCGTCACGTCAATAATTGGACCGTCACCTACTGGTGGTGTAACTGGTGATGGAGTTGGTGTTGGTGTGCTGCCACCGTCTCCATTTCCACTTCCTTGTGAACCTGTTGTAAAGGACCAGACATCGGATTGCACGTCCCCGCCAAATGAGTCTTTTACTTTCACATACCAGCCGTGCTCAGTTGATCTTTCAATATTTCTCCAAGTTGCTTCGGCTGTCTTGCCATCTTTTATGCCTGTCTGCGATCCGATTTTTTCATCGGTGTACACTTCTGCTTTAAATGAATCCGTCGCAACAACTTTTTCCTTCGGTGTCAAATCGACATCAATCGCAAACTCATCTTTTCCTGGATAGTCGACCGGGCTGTAATAATTGTATTGATCTAAATACGGTGAATATGTCTGCAAATACATTTTGTTTTCAACCGGATTTACTTTCATCAAGCGCAAGAATCCTTGACCGCCTTCTGGACCGCCTTGATAGTCCGCAAGCATTTGGTATACTTTACGGTCGGCCGTTCCATCACCATCATCATCAATTTCATCAATGAGTGTTTCGCTGTCATGATAATGACCGGATAACACCGCAATGACATTTTCGTTTTGCTTCACAACATCTTCAAATACTTGATCGCCAATTGGGCTTCTGTTGCCGGACACGAGCAAATATTCATGCAGGCTAATGACTGCTTTTCGGTCCGGATGTTCCGCCAGCACTTTATTCATCCAGGCGATATCTTCTTCGTTTACACCCCAGCCCATATACAGCATGATAAAATCGTTGCCGTTTGAACTGATTAAGTCATAATGACCGCGATTGTCTTTGTAGGATTCTCCGTAATAGTCTTTTTGGGCAAAGCGCGCTTCACCGAAATATTTGCTGTACTCATTATAATCCCCTGTTTTATGTCCAACATCATGATTTCCAGCCAATACGCCGTACGGAATTTGTGCATCATCCAGCGTTTTCATATACGCATCTGCGCGCTCCCACTGAACTGGCTGATCCGCTTCATCAACAAGATCGCCTGTATGGAACACGTACTTTAAGTTCAGCGCTTCTTTTTGCTCTGCCAGCCATTTCGTCATGCGGTCAAAAATGTGCGGATAACTCTCTG
The DNA here is from genome assembly GCF_024213455.1 of Domibacillus sp. A3M-37. Classification (NCBI taxonomy): domain Bacteria; kingdom Bacillati; phylum Bacillota; class Bacilli; order Caryophanales; family Bacillaceae; genus Domibacillus; species Domibacillus sp. A3M-37. The sequence continues at coordinate 514,985 of NZ_JANAVL010000001.1, forward strand.
AATAATATTGCGTATCCGACATCCAGATAAACGAATAGTCAAATTCAGGTGTTGACGCAATTTCGTCTTGAACCATCACTTGAACTTTGCCATCTTTTACGTAATCCAGCCCTTTTACTTGACCGGCCAGCGTGAAATTTTTGTCATCCTGCGCGACTTTCCACTCTTCCAGTTCCCACTTTGATGCGGCATAGTTCCATACATACATCGACACTTTCCGGCCAATCAATGACTTTCCTTCCCAATGCAGGGCAATTTCATCCGTTTCATCCACTTTTTCGTCCACAGCCACTTCAAAACGATGATATGGGAATTTGTCGAGGGACTTCGTCTCCACGTACTCTCCATCTGATTGAGCCATTTTTTCTGTGTTCGAAACGGCTGTTTCTCCTGCCGGCACCATCTCTTTCGGCGGCTCCTGTTCGGCGTTGTTTTCAAACACACGTACTTCCGCATCATTTGGTGCATATTCATAGCCACGGTAAAAATCGACATCCAACGTGTCATTCGTCGGGTCGGTTACGTTCACCTGCAATTTGGCGTTGTTCGGATTAACATTCGTTTCCCCGTCGGCTGGTGAAGCAGCTTCCGGTGCGTACGGCTGCTCTTCCACTACGGTAAATGTGACGGTTTGTTTTGCTTCATTCCCTGCCTGGTCTATCGCTGTAAATTCTACAGTGTGAGCGCCCGGTGACAGTTTGGCAGACGAGGTATCAAGTGGAAGAGAGACTTCTTCGCCATCCAGCCGCGCAGTTAACGTTTCTACATCCGAGTCGTCTTCCACTTCCGCATTAATGGTAAATTCCCCTTTATATAGTTCTCCTTCTTGTACAGATGGCGTAATGACTGGTGCGCTGTTGTCGACTTGAACCTCCGCAATGACAGATGCTGAGCCACCTGCTTTAATTGAATACTTGCCGTCAGCTTTTTTTGTCGTATCCCATTGATATGCTTTCGCTGTAAATGCTTCATCCGGCAGGTTAAATGTGAAATCAACAACAGGCTTGGCACTTCCTCCGTCTCCAATTGAAATTTCTTTCGCCGCATCGTTGTATGACGGATCATAAATCGTTGTTCCGTCTTCAAGCACGAGGCGCACATTTTTCACATAAAAATCATCGCGATTTTCTTCTGAATTTGTATCAAAAGGTGACACTTTCGTCCCTGCGCGGATCGACATGGTCGTACCTTCACCCATCTTAAACTTCGACGGATCAACCGGCACTGTCATCGTTTCGTACGTGTTAATCGTATCATCAAAAATATGCAGTGTTTCTTCGCCAATCGTCACACCGTTTTTAAAATACAAGTTCGCTTTTTTCACATCAAATGCAAAATAAGCATTCGTTGGCAATGACGGAACCGTTTCGTTCGTTACATCTTGTTCGTCAATTGATAATGTTGAATCCTGGCCAAAAGATTTAATTGTTGCTATTTTGCTTAAAATCGATCCATCTTCTACGTTCAATCCTGTTTTCTCAGTTGTATCATTTAAAACCAAAATGTCTTTCACTTCTGTTTCAGTATCATTCGTTCCATCTGATGCTTTGACAAAGTATTGCACACCTTCCTTGCCAAACAATTCAGGAGAATAGACAGTATGTGAATACAAGCCAGTATCATAGTTTTCGACCAAATCAACTGCCGTGTACTCATCCACTTCTTTTGTTTTGTAATATAAACGCATTGTTTTAACAGACTGGTCGTCAGAGGCATCAAACGCTAATTTTACATTTTGGCGTGCTGATACAGGTGCAGTTTCTGTCATATCTGTCACAACAGGCGCTTGTTCATCTACTGTCGTTTTCTTCTTAACAGCCGGCACCTGCACGGCATCTACTGCCCCCGGTGTCGCATTTTTTGCAGCAGCGCTGTATTTCCGCATATCTTTGCTGTCAGCTTGACTCGGAAATGCATAAAAAACACCTTTGTTTGCGGCCGAATCATCGACATTCGGCTGATCGAAATAATAAGCGGCCGAGACGTCGACACCGGTGTTCGTCGCAATTGCCACACCACGGGAGCTGTCATTTGCCATACCACCCGAATAAACTTTTACAATATCTATATTCTCTTGTAAATCTGTCCCATAGTTGCTGTTAAAATCAGCCACTGTTTTATCTCGGTTTGCAGCATTTATGATCCAATACGTGATGCTTTCGCCCGCCGGCAGCACAATATCTTCTTTTTCCGCTTTCCAAACCAAGTCAGCTTCTGATCCCTCTGCCGGATATCGATAACGGAGCGTATAATCTTTTAAATTAATCTCTTTATCTGTGTTGTTATACACTTCAATAAACTCATACCCATCTGAACTGCCTACATTCGTGGAGTCCGGTACAAGTTCTGTCACAAGCAAAGCAGGCACAGCTTGTGGATCATAATCCAGTCCGCTCACTGCAACAAGAAAATCCTCTGTTTTGGCCGTATTTTGACCGTCAAATGCTTCGATCCGGTACGTTACTCCATCTAATAAAAGTTCAGATGCACCAATAACTGCTTCATATGAACCGTCTTCTCCTGCTGTCATTTCTTTTTCAAGCCATGCGCCGCCTGCTGTAAGCTGATAAAACACTTTGACATTGTTTATTTTCGTTTCATCTGATGCAGACGCCCGGATTGTTACATCGCTCCCAGCTTCAATGGATTCCAGCGGTGTGTGAGTAATCACAGGGGCTTTTGTATCCAATTCAGCCGGCGCTTCCGGTTTCTGCTCTTCGATTAACGTGCCAGGCGTTGCCGGCTCAGAGGAATTTAAGATGTCCATCGTTTTGCCGTCTGTATTTGGTTTGTACTGAATACCTTTGTTTTCACTTACATCCCCGGGCAAATAAGTAGCTTTTGATAAGACATTACCCACTGTATCCGCCACTGACAGGCTTCGTTCTGATCCATTTGCCATTCCATCAGATTCTATGTATGTAAACTGTGATTCTGTTAAAGACGTGCCAAATTCTGTATTAAAATCAGCTAAAGTGAGAGATTCATTTGTTTTATTTTTAAGTTTGATCCACACAACCATCGTTTCACCAGGATCGATCGTTTTGTCTTCTTTAAACACCCAGTCTGCTGTTTTTCCATCCGGGTAGCCATATACAAGCTTATAATCTTTTAAACTAAACGGCTGGCTGCTGTTGTTGTACAGCTCAATAAATTCATATGCATCTGATCCTGAAACATTGTTGCTGTTCGGCAATAGTTCCGTGATCATGATCGGTGGCGCTGTAATCGTTTGCGCGGCAGGTGCTTCTTCTGCTGAAGCAAAGAGTGTCGGCGCGATAAGTGAAGAAACTGATAAGCTGCTCGCTAGTACCAATGAATAAAAAGGCTTTCTTTGCATGTACAGTCATTCCTCCTCTAAATAAACATCCAGTGTTAGTTTAGCGAATGAATGTCCTTACAATATAAATGACATGTAAAAATAATGTAAAGAAAAGAAAATAATTGTAAAGAAAAAGAGACCGTTGTCTAATCTTGCTGACAAAAGTCTCTTTTGTTTTAGTTCTTATAATTCATCAAACCCATTATCCTGTACATTTACTTTCACATACTGACGAGACCGCTGCTCAAAAAAGTCTGTTTTGCCAAGATCGACATCCTCATACGCTTTAATCCATTTAAGCGGATTTTTACGGTAGTCCGGATATGGCTTTTCGTAGCCGAGCTGCTGACAGCGTACGTTAGCATAGAAATAAATGTATGCCTCCAAGTCCTCAACATCGAGTCCCTCAATTTTATCCCCGATAATATCACGGGCCCATTCGATTTCGAGTTCTGCCGCTTCTTTAAAAATCGCCTGTACTTTTTCCGCACGATCCGGTGTGTTGAGTTCCGGATATTCGTTCAGCAGCTCCTGATAAATTTTCACAAACAAATCGACGTGAAGCTGCTCGTCGCGGTTAATATAGTTAATCATCGTGCTTGAAGCGACCATTTTTTGGTGACGTGCAAGATGATAAAAGAACGCGAATCCTGAATAAAAGAATAAACCTTCTAAAATAACATCATACACAATCGAATTCAGCATGTTTTCGACCGTCGGCTGCTCCGCGAATGATTCATAGCCTTTCATGACAAAATCATTTCGCTTTTCCAGCACCGGCTCGCTCCGCCAGTAATCAAACACCCGATCCTGCTCGTCTTTCGGCACAAGGCTCGATAACACGTACGAATAGCTGTGATTATGAATAACTTCCTGCTGCGCCAAAATAATCATCAGCGCCTGCAGGCTGGAATCTGTTAAATAATCGGCCACTTTGCCGGCATAATCGGTTTGAATGCTGTCAAGCAGCGCTAAAAGCCCAATTGTTTTTAAAAAGGCCTCGCGTTCATTAGTTGAAAGACCCGGAAACTGCTTTACGTCATTGCTCATATTAATTTCAAAAGGCGTCCAGAAATTCCCAAGCATCCGTTTATATTTTGGATACGCCCAGTCAAATTTCACGTCATCCCAATTTAAGACGTTTGACGAACGGCCATTGACAATAGCAGTTGAGCGGTTAGGCGCTTCTTTGTCCATCAATTTTCGCTTTTCAATAAGTGTCATGTTGTTCTCTCCTTAACTAGAGCAAGATTCACATTCTATTAATTCCACTGATGTCGACCGGACGTAATAAGTAGTCTTCAGGCCTTGATTCCATGCGGCAAGATGCAGATCGAGCAGTTCTTTTGCTTTGATCGTATTTTGCACATATAAATTCAGCGAGACACCTTGGTCAATATGGCGCTGGCGTGCGGCGTTCTGGCGCAGCGTCCACTGCTGGTCGATAAAGTACGCCGACTTGTAGTACCATGTTGTTTCCGCATTTAAATCCGGCACGGTTACCGGAATTTTGTAATCTTTCTTTTCTTCGGAATAGCTTTTTTGGAAAATCGGATCGATGCTCGCGGTGCTGCCGGCAATAATCGATGTTGACGAGTTCGGCGCGACCGCCATTAAATAGCCGTTACGCATGCCGTTTTTCTGTACGTCCTCACGCAATGAATCCCATTCTGCTCCCTCGTAGCCGCGCTTGTCAAAATAAGCGCCTGTCTGCCAGTCCGAGCCGTCAAATAACGGATACGCCCCTTTTTCTTGGGCAAGTTCCATTGATGCCTGAATCGTCAAGCGGGCGATGGTTTCGTACAGCTCGTCCGCATACTTAACCGCTTCATCCGCTTCCCAGCGAATGTTTTTCAGCGCGAGCAGATGATGCCAGCCGAATGTGCCAAGCCCAATGCCGCGGTATCGGCTGTTCGTCCGCTCCGCCTGCGGAACCGGAATCATGTTTAAGTCAATAACGTTATCAAGCATGCGCACCTGCACTCGGATTAAGCGATCAAGTACATCCGCCGGCACCGCTTTGCCAAGGTTAATTGATGACAAGTTGCACACAACAAAGTCGCCCGGCTTTTTGCGTGTGACGATCATATCGCCTTCAAGCTGAACTGATTCGAATTCAGTCGCACTCATATTTTGAAAAATTTCGGTACACAAATTACTCGAATAAATCATCCCTTCATGTTTATTCGGGTTGCTTCGGTTTACTTCGTCACGGTAAAACATAAACGGCACACCGGTTTCAAGCTGCGAGCGCATAATCCGCTTCATAATATCAATCGCCTGCACCGTTTCACGGGAAAGCTGCTCGTTTCGTACACACTGCTCATACTTTTCACGGAACGAACCCTTTCCGCGCGCTTCGTCATAAAAGTCTTCCAGCGAAAAGCCCATAACTGTGCGCACTTCATGCGGGTCAAATAAATGCCATTCGCCGCGCGCATCAACCTGCTCCATAAACAAATCCGGCAGGCAGACTCCTGTGAAAATATCATGTGCCCGAAGACGTTCATCACCATTATTTAGTTTCAAGTCCAAAAAGGCGAATACATCTTTATGCCAAACATCCAAATAGACAGCCACAGCGCCCTGGCGCTGTCCAAGCTGGTCAACACTGACCGCTGTGTTGTTCAGCTGCTTAATCCATGGCATAACGCCGCTTGATGCGCCCTTGAAACCACGGATAGACGAGCCGCGGCTGCGCACTTTGCCCATATAAACGCCGATGCCGCCGCCGTATTTTGACAAGGTCGCCACATCGGTGTTGCTGTCGTAAATACCCTGTAAACTGTCGTCAACCGTGTCGATAAAACAGCTTGAAAGCTGCCCGTACGGTTTGCCGGCATTCGACAATGTTGGTGTCGCAACCGTCATATACAGGTTACTCATTGCCCAATATGATTCAGCAATCTTTGCCAGACGGTTTTCCGTTTCGTTTTGCATAAGCGTCATGGCAATCACAAGCCAGCGTTCCTGCGGGAGCTCGACAGGTGTTTTGTCAAAATCACGGACAACGTAGCGGTCTATCAGCATTTTCAGGCCAATATATGTAAAAAGCTGATCCCGTTCCGGTTCGATCAGCTTGCCGATTTCCTCAAGCTCATCCTTCGTATATGCGCCGGTCAGTCGTTCATCATAAAGCCCTTTTTCCGTTTCACGGTGAATATGTCCGGCAAAGCCTGTATACACACTATCAACCCGTATGTCTCTTTTTTTCGCAATCACCCGGTACGTTTGCTGCAAGTAAAGACGCGCTGCCACGAATGTCCAATAGGGCTCTTCTTCATCCATAAAGCTGAGTGCTTCGAGCGTCATCGCTTTTGACCAGGCATCTATGTCTGCATCCGGATGTTTTGCCACCCAGCGCTCACTCACTTTTAAAAGCGGGCCGATTCTTCCCTCGCTGAATTCGTGCTGCAGCGCATGCAGGAGTTGATCAATTTCTGAAATAGTCGTAATTGTCATGTAGTGTTCCTCCTTTTTTATGTAAGCAAAATAAAAAGAGCGATAACTCAAGCCTCTTCGGCTGAGCTATCGCTCTGAACGGGTAAAATGAGGAAACAGGCAGAATTCGCCGCTTCCACCTCTCAACCCCCGAAGAAAGTGTCGCTTATAGAAAAACAGGCAGGTCTCCTGGCTCGTGCGTCATCCTCCTGCCGCCTTCCCGTTTTCACAGTGGCCTGGCATTCGTCTGCACTTACAGTTGCGGGGACAGCTCCGGCATTGAACCGGATTCCCTTTTACACCATTACTGGTACCTGTTTTTCATTGCATACTATATATTGTGTTTGAACACTTTGTAAATACTAACATATTGTATTAAAGATGTACAGAGAAAAACGGCCAAAGAGACCAGCCAGCGGGATGCGGTCCTGCTAAAACAAAAAGGACTGCCTTTGTAAGACAGTCCTTTTTCGCTATTATGGAGTGCCAATCAATGAATGGCTCCAAACGTTGTAAACAGTCATCGCAAACTGCTCACGCGTAATGTTGTTTTCAGGAAGGAAGCGCGCATTCGTTCCGCCTGTCATGATGCCATTTGTAAAGACTGCATCAATTTCATCTTTTGCCCAGTGCGTTGCAGGTACGTCAGAAAACGATGCTGAAACGCTTGCTTCAAGTCCAAGTGCCTGCGTTAACACTCGTGCCATTTGCGCACGGGTTAACGGCTTGTCCGGATTAAATTTTGACGCTTTTGCAAAAATGCCCGCTTCTGTCAAAGCCGCAATAGCATCGTACGACTTCATGTTGAAGGAAACATCTGAGAATCCGGGTTTGCCAGTCGTTTTCCCATATCCGAGTGCCCGTGCTAAAATAATCGCCGTTTCCGCACGGGTAATGTTGCTTTTCGGCGCGAATGTTCCATCGGTGTTTCCAGTTACAATGCCAGCTTCCGCCAGTTTCATAATTGCCAGACGGGCTTGCGAACCGGTTGAGCTAATATCAGAGAATGGATCAGCTACGGGACTGTTTTGCCAAACTTTAAAAAATTGATCTGCTATGACTTGATAACCTTCAATATTAGGATGAATGTCTTCTTGATTTGGTAAATAACTCGCATTAAATTCGGAAGAAACTTCCACAAAAGTCACGCCTTGAGCACTAGCTGTTGCAATTAATTTTTTATTAAAATAATCAAATGCAGACATTAATCCTGCTTTTCTTTCACTTTCTTCATGATTAAGGAAAGGAAAATAATATCCTACCACATATATATCCGCTTGTGGATTTATAGATTTAATTTTTTGGAGGCCTGATGTCAAATTCCGCTCAACCTGATTAACCACTTCAAGACCTGCTGAATAGTCTGTGCTGCCTGAAAGAGCAAACTGAATTAAGTCATTCGCCCCAGTCGAAATCGTCACTAATTCTGCTTCTTTAATAGCTGCCTGTACATTTGGCTGATCCAGCTTTGCAAGAAACTGCATGCTCGATTCACCTGATAGCGCAAATTCTTTCGTAAAATCAGAAAGATAGCCATCAGCTTCTAATTTTTTCGCAATCAAATCAGTATAGCTTGTCCCTACTTTCACACCATATGGCGTCTGGCCTGAAGCGATTGAATCACCAAATGCCACATAATCTACTTTTTGAACAGCCGCACTTGCCGATGGAATGATAAAAGCGCTTAGAAGTAACACCGCCGCTAAAAGCATGGATATATACTTTTTCACATTTCTTCCCCCTCACCTTGTTTTGTTTATTTTACCACGGGAAAGATTGGAAGTTGTTAACTTCCTAAAAAAAAATGGTGAAATGTGCTATAATGAAAACGTTGTTTTAAGAGGCTGTAAATGGGTATAGTAATGTAAATGAACATTTTAGAACGGAGATGACGAAGATGAATTTGAAAAAGCTAATCAAGTACGGTGCCATTATCGCTCCAATCGTTTACCCGAAAGTCCAAAAACGTATGGGAACAAACAATTTGCGCAAATCATACAGCGATTCCCACAGAACGCGTATGTCCGGCAAAAGCATTCTTGATAAACTTAAATAATTCACACAGAGAGATCCTCGTAATTGAGGATCTTTTTTATATACTTTGAATATATTAGTCACGAAAAGCAAAAAGCCGCAGCGATCATTCGCTGCGGCTTGCTTTATTATTGAAGAACAGCACTTTTGCTGAAAAATTCTTTGTACAGTTCGCGCAGGACGTTGTCTGTATCTTCTGCCTGAATACCGAACACAAGGCTGACTTCTGATGAGCCTTGGTTAATCATTTCAATGTTTGCCTCGACACGGGAAATCGCCGCCGTTGCACGCGCAGAAAGACCGAGTGTATTGTGCATGCCTTCGCCGACAAGTACGATCATCGCAAAACCATGCTCTACATTTGCTTTATCGACGTGAAGTTCGTCGCGGAAGCGCGCCAAAATACGCTCTTCTTTTTCCGGTGTGAGCTGGTGGCTGCGCACGATTACGGACAAATCATCGATGCCAGAAGGTGTATGCTCATACGACACTTCTTCTTCTTCCAAAATTTGCAGGAGCCGGCGGCCAAAACCGATTTCGCGGTTCATCAAATATTTGCTTACATATAATGTAGAAAAACCGTCATCCGCGGCAATGCCGATTACCGGGCTTTTCGTGTATTCACGCTCAGCCACAATCATTGTGCCAGGCGCGGACGGATTGTTTGTGTTTTTAATGCAGACCGGGACCGAATGCTGGAAAGCCGGCATTAACGCTTCATCGTGGAAAACCGAGAAGCCTGCATACGACAATTCACGCATTTCACGGTACGTCATCCGCTTAATTTCCGCCGGGTTGTCAACGACTTTCGGATTCGCCGCAAAAACAGAATCCACATCTGTAAAGTTTTCATACAGCTCTGCTTTTAGGGCCGCTGCTAAAATGGAGCCCGTAATATCGGAGCCGCCGCGGGCAAACGTCATCATGACGCCTTCTTTTGTATAGCCGAAAAAGCCTGGAAATACGACAATTTTGCCATTTTCGCGCAGCTTTGCCAAGTTTTCATACGCTTCCGGAAGTGCACGCGCACGACCCGGCTCGTCGCTGACGATCAGTCCCGCTTCTTTTGGATTCACATATTCCGCATCCAACCCGATACTTGTGAAATACGCCGCGATCAATTTTGCATTGTTATCTTCTCCGCTCGCTTTCAGCTGATCCATAAACAGCGGCGGATTGTCGCGGTTTTCCTCCAGGCGGCTGCGCAAATCCTGCTCAATGACATTTACGATCGTGTCATCAAGATCAAGTCCTTGTGCAATGTCTGCATAACGGTTCACAACCGCTTTTAATTCGGCTTCCGCATTCTGATCCTGCAGAGATGCATGAGCAAGAGCAATTAATAAGTCCGTAACTTTTATATCGTCGCCGAAACGTTTACCCGGTGCCGATACGACAACCGCTTTTCGCTTCGGTTCATCTTTCACAATGGATGCCACTTTCTTAATCTGTTCGGCGCTTGCAACCGATGTGCCGCCAAATTTACATACGATCATTTCTGCCACTCCTTGCTGGTTTGCATTCTTAGATGAAAATGCGCTTTATCCCAAAAATTATACCACCGTTTATATGAAAAAAGAAGAAATTATCAGAATTTCGTCATCAAAACAGAAAAACCGCCCGGGCATGTTCATCTGCCCGAACGGTTTTATGAAAGATTATTGTGCCGCTTTTGTATCGGTAATACGTCCTTCAACCGAAGCATCCACTTTCGGATTTGCTGCTAAATACTCTGTGAATGTTTCCCAGTCAACGAAACCAGGCTCACTCACACGGCCGTCTTCGTATGCTGTTTTAAACATCGCATAGTTGTCGCCGCCTTTTGCCGTAAACGTGTTAGTCGCAACAGCATACGTTTTTGTTTCATCAAGCGCTTTGTACGTGCCGCCTTCGTTTACTTGAACAGACGTTACACGGGAACCTGCTGCTTTTGATGAATCATATGTGAACTTCAAGCCGGCTGCTTGCAGGAAGGCACCGTTTTGTTCTGGTGCCAGGCTGACGCTGTGCTCAAGCGCTGCTTTAATTTCCGCTCCTGTTAAATCCATAATCGCAAGTGCATTGCCAAATGGCATCACGGTTAGAACTTCTTCCATCGTAATATCCCCTGCATTAATAGAAGCACGGATACCGCCGCCATTTTGAAGAGCAATCACTGTAGCGGCATCAATCGTTTTCGCTTTGGCCAGCATCGCGTCTGTGATCAAGTTCCCAAGATCCGTTTCTTTCGTCCGGACATTTGCACGTTCCCCATCAAGCGCGGCTGAAGCAGAACCAACCACCTGTGCTTTTACTTTCTCGATCGCCGGTGTATATTTTGTGGCCAAAATGTTTTTCACTTCTTGGTTTTCTTCAAAAACGTATGTTTTATCTTCATTTTGCGCATCTACTTCAATCAGCTCACCCGCATACTCTGTCACCATGCCGTCTTCATCGAACATAACGTCAAGCGTTCCAACAAATTTATTATACTCATTCGCCTGTACAATAACGGTTGGCTCGGTGCCCGTTTCATCAATGTATGGCTCGTCCAATTTGTCATGAGAATGGCCGCCTACGATCACATCAATGCCTTCTACTTCTTTTGCGAGTGTCACGTCATTGTCACCGCCGCCATCCTGGAAGCCGATGTGAGACAGCGCCACAATTTTATTGACACCTTCCGCTTTAAAAGAAGCAATGGCTTTTTCGGCTTCTTCGATATAATCTTCAAATACCACGTCATCGCCCGGAGACGAAATGGTTTTCGTTTCCGCTGTTGTTAAGCCGAAAATGCCGACCTTCTCGCCATCTACTTCTTTAATAATGCCATTATATACTTTTCCGTCCACTGGCTTGTCTGTGACTGTTTCATTCATTAAAGAGGATAGATTCGCATTAGCATCTGCTTTCATGTTTGCGGATACGAACGGAAATTTTGCATTTTTAATAAACGCCGCAAGCGGCTCTGTGCCAAGATCAAACTCATGATTGCCGAATGTCATGGCATCATATCCAAGCAGATTCATAAATTCAAGGTCTGCTTGTCCTTTAAATTCATTAAAATAAAGTGTACCTGAGAATACATCCCCAGCGTCCACTAATAACGAAGACGGATTTTCTTCACGAAGCGCTTCAACAACTGTTGCTTTGCGGGCTGCGTTGTCAATGTGTGCGTGTGTATCATTTGTATGAATAAGAGAGAGAAGGAAATTTCCTGGAAGCTGTGCCCCGCGGTATAAAAATAAGGCCCATTCGCCGCGCAATAATTTGTCTGCTGCACCGAATTTTGTTTCTGATTTGCCAAGTGAAAGCCCTGATTCCACCAGCGCGTTTACGTAAGGGCCAAAGCGTTCATTGACATCTGTAAAAGGTGTTTCCGTTACGGTTTCATCCACGTCAAGGCTGTAAGCATTCGCGAGCCAGTAGGATGCTTCACCGCGTGTAATTGGTTCGAACGCACCGAACTTGCCTTCTGCTTTTCCTGCTGTAATGCCCGATTCCGCCAGCGCGTTAACGGCCCATTGGCCCCGTTCCGGAACGTCTGTAAACCCGGCATCTTCATATGTATCATCATCTGTGAATCCGAGTGCTCTTGCTAATTGAATCGCAGCGTCTACACGTGTGATTGACATCGACGTGCCAAATGTGCTCCCGGAATAACCTGCTGTAATCTCATTTTCTGTTAAAAATTGAACCGCTTCTTCATATTTTGCCGGCACATCTGTGAAATTAGACGCCGCGGAAGCTCCTACAGCTGATACACTCACAGAAGCGACAGCAGCAGCTGCGATAAACTTATGCTTGTTTTTCAAATGACATTCCTCCTCATAAAATATGAAAGCTTATTCAAAGCTTATTCGATTATTACAACAAAAACAAGAATATTACAAAAACTTTAACAAATGGTTACATTATATTAATAATTTACATAGAAAAGCCGCTCTAGCATTGCGTAGAGCGGCTTTTCTTATTCTTCTATAATTCCTTCCCGTACCATGAGCAGCGCCATGACAGCTGCGACATAAATGGAAACAGCAGGAGCTGTTAAAACATGGCCGGCTGTTGCGCTAATCCCTAAACCGAGAATAAACGCTACGCCATACATCACGTTGACCGGAGTGAATGTTTGGTTAATGTTGCGAATGAAGTGAATCAAAAACCGTATCACATAATAAAGCGGCAATGACATCATCGTCAAAAACCCAATAATACCGAGTGAGAAAAAGAGATCAAAAAAGTCCATCTCAATCATTCTCGGCGTTTTGCCTGGTTCCGGCTCTTCATAGTTCCCGGCAAAGCCCATGCCGAACAGCTTTTGAGACATTGGTGCTTCCACAAACTGATCTTTCATTTCCTGCAAGTACTTTTCGCGGCTGCTGAAGACGAGATTTTGAATTTGTTCGTTTGTAATGTCTTCTTCTGGCTCTTCTTCTATAATTTCTTCGCCTGTTTCCGAATCAAACTCTTTTTCTTTACTGCCGAAATCTAACTCAATGTTCAATAGGCTTAAATGAGCAAACATATTATGAAAAACAGGTGTTATTGGCGTTGTAACCGCCAATACTGCAATCAAAATAAGAGAAATGAGCATGTTTGAACGAATTTTTTCGGTCCGTTCTTTAGTAAAATATATAATAAGCATCGAGAAAAATGCTGCCAGCAAAACGACTAAAATACCGCCATAGCCAACTTTTGTTCCAAGAAACTGCATCGAAATCGCCAGCAAAACGAAAGGCACCCAATAGCGCCACTCTTTCATACGCTCTGTCCGCTCAATCGCATAAAGCGCAGTGATTGGCAAAATAATCGACATAATTGCACCGATTTCATTTCCGGCAAAAAACCAGCCGGTAAAGCCGATCTTCGTGTGGGAATAATTCGACAAGCTTGTTCCCGTAATAAAAGACACGATAAAAACAGCGCTAATAATGAGCGAGGCATACAGGAAATAAGTAGTGGTTTTTTCTTTAAAAGGGACATGCACCCGTTTTAGATAAAGGTACAGCATGCTGAAGCCGACAAACATAATTGGAAAATATACGACTTTATTAAAAAACTTTAATTCACTCGCAATATAGTACGGATCTTTTACATTCAAATTCAAAGCAATGTTGATCACAATCACTGCGGCAAGGCCAATTAAATAGATAATATACTTCCTTGCCAGCCCCCTGTGCCGCGCTTTCCATAGCAGCATTAGTACAATAGCGGCCATAAATAATACGCGGGCGATAACGCCAACGGTCAAATTAATATTGAGCAGAAGCAATGACGCGCTTGTCAGCACGTCAATAACCGGCTGCCAGATGATAAAAGCCAGGGCAAACAGCCAAAATGTCTTTTCGTTCTTCATGGTGAAAAGTCCTCTTTCCTTCCAAATTCGTAGATTTTTATCGCATTATATTTTTTTCAAGATATCCGTTTCAACCGGAAAATGCATCTTTTCTATTATAGCGGAAAACTTTTGAGAATCCAGTGGAAAATGAACTGTTCACACAAATGAAAAAGAACACATCTGTTTGTTATAATCGTAGTAAACAAGTTTACGATATTATGGAGGTTTATTCCATGCGTTTATATGTATATAGCAGACTGCTTATGACCTTTATTCTGCTTTTTTTAGGAGGATGTGCATTGGTTAAAAATGAAAAAGCGACATGGGTATGGAATGCTCACTCTTTGGAAAAACCGCTCGCGATGCTTTCATTTTTCGAGGAACAAAACGTAAAAGATGTGTATGTCCAGCTGGATCTGTCCGTTCCGGATTCAGTATACCAGTCTTTTCTAACAGACGCACACGATCAAAACATACGGGTTCACGCCTTGGATGGATCACCGGATTACACAGAACAGGAATTGGCCGCTTTTTTAAAGCGGGTACGCTCGCTTGACTGGGATGGCATTCATCTGGACATTGAACCCTATTTATCTGAAGAATGGGAGTTGGATCAGAAGCAGGCAGTCCACATGTATGAACGGCTGATCAAGCAAGCAGCAGACAGCGGCGTCGTCCTCGGAGTGGATATTCCATTCTGGTACGATGAAATTCCATCTTCCGCCAATGGGACGCTGGCAGAGTTTGTGGTCGAGCGCGCGGACTATACAGTCATCATGGCTTACCGCGACAGTTCTGAGCAAATTCTAAAAGCCGCACGAACGGAACTTGCGCTCGGGCGTTCTACTGATAAAGAGGTCCTGATTGCCGTTGAAACGATTGAAGATGCAGAAGCGGAAGGCATTTCGTTTTTCGGGAAAAGCGCTGCTTATTTTGAAAACGAAATAGAAAAAGCGGCAAAAGAATGTGAATGCCGCATCGCGGTTCACCATGCTGAATCGTGGCAGGCGCTCGTTAACCAATAAAACAAAGCAGCCCTTTGGGAAGAGGCTGCTTTTGCCGTTATTTCTTTAAGGCGGTAACAGAGACATTTACATTTCCCGAGCTGCTCTTCCACTTTAAAAGGAGCAAACGACTGCTGTCTTCCGTCAGCATGGCAGGATTCATCAGCTGCTCGATTTCCCGCCCGCTTTTCACTTGTTCATAGTCAAGCGGCAGCTTGCTCCAGTCCGGTTCTTTTCCTTCCTCATTCCAAATAAATTCATTGAGTGCTTGTTTTTCTTCTTCATTAGCTGCTGTTACGATAAACGCCTTATCGACGTTTGCAGCAGAAGCGAAAGAATCACCATTCGGCACATATTTCCGGATAGCCGCAATCGTATATTCATCGTTTAAATGAACGTTGCTGTATATATTTGTACTGCTCTCTTTTCCAACATAAAAATCAATAGCGCCAGCACTTGAATTGGAGTTTGTGCTAAACATATCTGCTTCCCCTGACAAGGCATCTTTTTCGATGGCACTGCGGATAGCTTCAACGGCTTCTTTTTCAGCCACGTTTGCCATTTGCGATTCAGTTGCGCTGTTATATATACTCAAATACGTAATAGCGGACCCCTTTTTCAGGGCAAACAACGGGTCGGATGCTTTAATAAACTCAGCATTTTTTCGAAGATCACTTGTTGCATGAGCAAGCTCTGCGGCTGATACCCTATACTCGCGCTGCATCCGGCTTCCGTCTTTCATTCCATACGTAATAGTTACGGGATAACTTTCCATTGCCGATACACTGTTTTCAAAGGTCATCAGCTGTTCATGCACACGGCGTACCTGCTCAATTGAATCTGCGCTCGTCATAAAACCAGCATCCGCGTTTTTCAAATCATTTTGCTCTTCCATGTAAAAAAGGTTGGAAAACGGCTCTGTACTGTCCCCGATATACACTTTTTCAATTTCACTCGTGTCAGGAGTTGCTTTTTCGTACGATCTAGCAAAAATCGTTCCCGGAATAAGCAGGACGATAATCAACGCCGCGTACAAAACGAATCCTTTCCACGGCCAAATGAGCCGGAGTGATTTTTGCACAACCATTTGCAGCAGCGTGTAGCCGGCAAGTGCGCCGATGAGGTAGCCTGCGATCATCCAGCCGATGGTGCCGCCAAGCAGTTCGCCAAAATAAATACCGCCGATCATCATCGCTGCAAACGTTAAAATGAAAATAAATGCCCATCGGAAAAACGGGAACACAATGGTTTCATCGACCGCTTCGGCAGGCCTTACTTTGTAAACATAATAGGAGATGGCCACAATCACAGCCGCAATCGCGATGTATATTGCCCATTCCATGCCGCTGAACGGACGCGTCTCATACCCTCCGGCCCGGACTAAGAAAATGCCGTCTTCCATAATTTTCGACGTATACGATTCAACGGCCAGCCCGTTAATAAAGTAACGTGCATTCGTCAGCGTCATGACAATTAACGCGGCCGGCAGCACAAAGACCCCGTACGCCATGACGCCCTGTAAAATCGCCGGGCCAATAAACAAGCCGATTAATACGGTTACGATAAACATAAAAAGCACGATAAACATCGATACGCCCGCCCACTCAGCTACATCGCCTGCTGTGTATGTAATCGGCTGAACAAATGGCCGCATGAGCAGCAAAATGGCTGCATTGATTAAAATCGGTGCAAGGAGCGACACTGCTCCGACCGCATAAACATGTGTGAGCAGCATCCCCCGTTTAAACGGCAGACTGTGCATAAAATCCGAGGAACCTTTTTTCGTCATATAGCTCGTTAAAATAATGCCTGCAAGTACTGGAAATATCATATATGTCATGTATTGAATTGCAAATGAAATGGTGATCAGCACGTTGTCGGGGTTCGTGTCCAGTAACGATTTCACTCCCCATTCATCGCGAAGCACAACTAAAATGCCGAGCGGCAGGAGAATGATTTGCGACAGAAGAAAAAACACACTAACCCATAAAACAGAGCGTGTATGCTGCAAAAACAGCCCTTTATTAAACGATAAGATTCCGGATTTCATAGCCCACACTCCCCATTTCATACGTAAAAATTTCTTCAAGCGTAAGCGGCAGTACGTCATAAATCGCCGGCTCATACGAACGCACATGACGATCAATATCGCCTTCATTTCCGCGGACAATACATATCAGGACACGGCCCCGCTTCTCAAAATGCATAACATCCATTCCTTTTAGGAACGTTTCATCCGGCATTTTTCTGAATGCGACCTGAAGCTTGCTTACGTCTGTCTTTAATTCTTCCAAATCACGCTCGTAGAGGATACGCCCTTTATGCATAACACCGACCGCATCACAGAAATCTTCCATCTCCCGCAAGTTATGTGACGAGACAAGCACCGTCATCTCCCGGCCGCTGACATCTTGAATAAGCAAGTTTTTCACCTGCTGGCGCACAACCGGATCCAGCCCGTCAAATGGCTCGTCCAAAATAAGTGCATCCGGCATAGCGGACAGCGTTAAAATAAACGAGGCTTGGCGCTGCATCCCTTTTGACATTCGTGACAGCTTTGCTTTCGGATCAAGATCGAAATGTTCAAGCAGCTGGTGAAACCGCTCCCCATTCCATCTGTCATATACCGCCTCGTAAAAAGAGGCCATTTGCAATAGAGAGGTTTGATGAAAAAAGTACGGCTGATCGGGAATAAATAAAATGCGTTTTTTTATATCCGGGCGTTCAAAAATCAATTCGCCCTCGATCGTTGGCTTTCCTTGATCCGCCTGCACAATACCGGACAACATTTTGAGCAGCGTTGTTTTTCCAGCACCGTTCGAACCAAGCAGTCCGTAAATCGATCCTTTTTTCACATGCATGTGTACATCTTTTACTGCTTCAAAACGACCGAAGCGCTTCGATATATGATCCGCTTTAATCATTTCCGCCTTCTCCCCTTTCCGGTTCTTCCATCGTTTCAATCAGCTTAATCACTTCATCTTTCGGTACGCCCAAGTATAAAATTTCGCCGACGATCCGCTCGAGCTCACTCTTCAACATCTCCATCCGCTCCTTATTGACCTCTTTTTTCACCGGTGATACGAAGCTTCCTTTACCTGGCACTGAATAAATATAGCCTTCGCGCTCCAGCTCCCGGTACGCTTTTTGAATGGTATTTGGATTAATTGTTAATTGCTGTGCCAGCGTACGAACTGATGGCAATTGCTCGTCTTCTTTCATCACTTCACGAAAGATCAGTTCTTTGAGCTTTTCCATCAGCTGCTCGTAAATCGGTGTTCGGCTTCTCGTATCAATGGTAAACATCGCCGTCCTCCTTTTCCATAAACCGTATTAACTGTATTAATATAAATAATACAGTTAATTTTTAGAAAAGCAACATTTTCCATTGGAGATGGTTAAAGTTTTAAAAATAGTGGTCCAGGCTTCAAATCGATTCGTGTACTAATCGATTGAAAAAAAGGACCTGTCTCTAGTTCGAGACAGGTCCATCTTTTTCATATTCATTTGTTTCTTTCAGCTTTCCATAAACGATAAACCGCTTTTCCCGGTCACTTGAACCGTAACAAGTAACGAGCGTAATCATCGGATCAACCGTATTGTCCATTACATCGGTCCGGCTTTCATGAACGGCTTCCGTTTTTGTTACTTCATACGTATAGCTATACGTCAAATCCGTTACATAAATGACGGTGCCCACTTTCACATTCAGCACCGGACTGAATAAAAGGTCATCCCGATTCATATGGTGGCCGGCGAGGGGATAGTTGCCGACACCCATCCATTGATTTTCCCGCATCGTTGTTGCCCCGGCCATTAAATTTTCATTGGTTGTTCCTTTTAAAATCGGCAGGCTCAGGTTAACGGATGGAATCTCAATCTGGCCGACAATCGCTGCCATATCGGCTTGCGCTTCTTGAACTACACTGTCTATTACAGAAGGCGGCTCAATTGCTTCCATGTTAAACTCGGCCGGCTGTTCGTTATTTTGCTGAATTTTTTCCGGCGTCAACGCTTGGGCTGTCAGCTTTTTGGAGCTGGCTTCAAGCAATTCATACTTCAAAAAAGGCGCTCCAATCAGCACAATGGCTGCAAGAATAAATAGAATACCAATGACTTGTCTCAGTTTCACGCACGTTTGCCTTTTCTCATGAGTAACAGTGTGCCCCCTGCGAGCAGTACGCCTCCGAACATGTACATCATGCTGGATTCATCGCCCGTTTGCGGAAGTGTTCCCGCTGCTTTCGTTGTAGTAGAGCTTGACGATGCAGCTGCTGTTTTCGTATTTTCCAGCTTCACTTCAACCGTTTCACCGCTTTTGATCGTGACGGCCGTTTTATCGGTTGACCGCGTGTAGCCTTCCGGCGCATCCGTTTCTTCGAGCGTATAGCTGCCAGCCTTTAAATTTGTAAACGAAGCGATTCCTTTATCATTTGTCACTACTTTAGAAACAAGTGTTTTTGCTTCATCATAAAGGGAATATTCTGCTCCTTTCAGCACCGTGCTTGAAGAAGAATCCGTCAGTGTGACAGTCAGTGCGCCATATGCATTGACAAGCGTATTTTCAATTTTTTGTTCGATTGGTGTCTGGCGGCCAATTGTAATCGTCCAGGAATCCGCTGGCAGCACGTAATCCGTGTCTGTCTTCGTCTGGGTTAAGATATATGTGCCATAGGAAAGGCCAGTTAAAGATACTTTTCCTTTTTCATCCGTGACCACTTTTTTAGAAAAAAGGCCGCTTTCTGTTTTTAATTCAAATTCGGCTCCAACAATTGGTGTCGTCGTGCTTTTTTCAACAGCTGTAATATTCAGTGCACCTGTTAAGCCTGTTGCTTTTTTATGCAAAATTTCTTTCGTTGCCAGCACCGTATTTAATTCCACTTTCCACGGATCAACCGGCACAGCATATCCGTCGGGCGCAGCCGTTTGTGTTACGGTGTATGTTCCAAATCCAAGGTTCGGAACCGAAGCTTCTCCTGCACTGTTTGTTGTTAAAGAAGCAACCACTTTGCCCGATTCATTCACAACTGTAAAAACCGATCCGGCAAGCTTCACTTTCGTGTCTGCATCAAGCGCGACCACTTTAATGGCTCCTGCTGCCGTGTCGGTTACCGTGAGCGTAATCGTTTCGCCAGTCGGAAATGCAACACTGTACGATCCCGCTTTCGTTACCTTCTCTTGATTGAACGAAACTGGGATCGCCGTTGTGCCTGAAATACCTGATTCTGCATCTTCAAAAACAGCTGTCACGGCGTTTGTCGCCGCATTTACCGTCAGTGTTCCGATCGTCTTGCCTTCTTTTGTCGTTAACTCTTTTTCTATATTTTCGTTGACTTTAAATGTATCAGGCAATGTAAAAACAGCCGGTACTGCTTCATCGTATGTCCAGTCTAGTTGAACGGTCATTTGCTCGTTCATCATATACGGCTGCGTCGTTGTACCATCTTTGTGTGTCACAGCCGTTTTTGTATAAAACGCTGTTTCCGCTGACGTTTGGACAGGCTGCATAATGCCTATCACTGCAAACAGTGCCAGTAGCGGCAGTAACCATTTTTTCATATGTATCTCTCCCTCACTCTCATTTTCACCTTCATCTCTTAGATAATTTTACCATAAAAAGAATCAAAAACCACAATGAATTTTCAGAAAAAAAGGATCTCACCGATAGCAGTGAGATCCCATCTTTTATGGCTGACTCGATTCAGCGGTTCCTGTTTCATCCATTGGAATGGAAATCAGCTGGTCAGAACCGGTTGCTTTCGGCATAACGCCATCCCATTTTTCAATCCATTCTTTTTGAATCACTTCCGGAGAAATAGATTCTTTAATAATCTGGTTATAATCCGCGATCCCTTGCGCTTCAATTTTCTTTTTCTGCGCTTCTGCTTCCGCAATCTTCAGTTCAATTTGTTTTCTTTCTAGCTCCTGCGCCGCTTCCACCCGCTTGTTAATCGCGGCTTGCGTTGATTCATCCGGCTTCGGCACACCAAGTGTCATATTATCGACGACAAAACCGAGGTCTTTAATATCTTCTGAGAAAAGCGTTTGAACATTTACCGCGGCTTCCGATGATTTTTCCCCGTATGTATCAATAACCGAATACTTGGCAATTCCTTTTCGCCCGGCATCCCATAGACGTGTTCGTAAGTAAGAATCTTCAATTTGTTCCACTTCAATCGGACCAAATTGATTAAATACATCGACGACTTTATCCGGCTGAATGCTGTAGTTATAAGCAAAATCCACTGTGACGCTTTTCCCGTCAGACGTGGCGACTTGAATATCTTTATAATTGACTGTCTGCATCCGGACCGGATACACCGTTACTTTGTCGAATAAACCGACGAGATGCCACCCTTGACCAAGCGTTTCGTTCTGTACACCGCCATTTGGACTGTACACAACACCTACATAGCCGTTCGGAATTTTTTCAATAAACATTGATAAAAGGGCTAGCCCTAAAATAAGTGCAACTGCAACAAGCGAACCACCCACTACTTTTTTATTCATGCCTTTATTTATCTTCTTTGGTGTCTTCGTTTCCATCTGAATCCTCCTTTAAATTTTTTTTCACGTTGCTGACCGTCTCCCCTACCTTTTTAAAAGAAGGTGACAGCATGAGCCAAATTCCTGCCCCAATTAACAACAGCACAATGACAGAACCAATAAACACCTTCATTGATCAATCACCTCTTTCATTACTTTTACGAAATAATTTAATAATAGATTCAATTATTTTCATAAACTTAATATTTTTTTACATAATTCACACAATTTGAGCGACTTCTCTTTACATTCTTTTTTTACCATAGCAACTGGGAGTTTAAAAAATACATAAAGGTGGTCCAGTCATGACTCAAGATTTAAACAGAAGAAAATTTTTAACGTATGTCGGTACAGGCGTCACAGCATTGACCGTGGCTTCAGCCGGATTAAGCACATTCGCGCCGAAAACACAGGCACAAGGCACAAAAGCCGCTTCTCATTTGTTCGGCATGAAGAAAAAAATTTCCGGTTTAAATTTCAAGCCCATTCAGCCATCGGGCAAAGATGAGCTTGTCCTGCCGCGCGGATATAACTATGATGTGGTGGCAGCATACGGCGACGTAATTAATAAAGCCGGTGATACATTCGGATACAATAACGATTTTACAATGTTTTTTCCAATCAACGGGTCTAATCAGCGCGGGCTTCTTTGGGTCAACCATGAATATACGAATGATCTTTGGGTGACAGGCTCTCCTGTTAACGGCAAATATTCTGCTTCTCAAATTCAAAAGCTTCTTTATAATCAAGGCGGCTCAATCATCGAAATTTATCAGGACGAAGATGGCGTTTGGAAAATGGATACGTCATCAAAGTATGCACGCCGCATTACCGGCTTGACACCATTCCGTTTAACGGGTCCGGCCCACGGATCAAAAACAGTCGGCGGCGTTGACATCGTTCAAGGAACATTTGCAAACTGCTCCGGCGGTAAAACACTTTGGAATACAGTGTTATCGGCTGAAGAAAACTATGAATCAACGTCAAAAGCAGCGTCGCTCAACGAAACGCATTACGGATGGATCGTAGAAGTGGATCCTTTTGATAAAAATTTCGCACCGCGCAAGCATACAGCACTTGGCCGCTTCCATCACGAAAACTCAGCAATGGGCTTAACAAATGACGGCCGCATTGCCGTTTACATGGGCGATGACAAGCAGGATGCGTGTGTATACAAGTTCATCAGCAAAAACAAATATGTGAAGTCACGCAAGCAGGCGAATTCGGATTTACTTGAAGAAGGTACGTTATATGCGGCTAACATGTCAAAAGGTACGTGGGTCGCGTTAACTATTGATGCCGTTCGTGCAGCTGCGAACGACAATGCAGAGCTTTTAGCCAAATTCCAGACGCAGGCAGATGTACTCGTTCACGCGCATGACGCTGCTGTTTTACTCGGCGCAACACCGACAGACCGTCCGGAAGATGTGGAAATCAGCCCGTTTGATAAATCGGTCTTTATTGCACATACAAACAATGCAAAACACGGCAATATGCATGGTCACATTACCCGCTTCCTTGAAGGTAACGATGACCTTGGTTCATTGACATTCGATTTTGAAATTTTCGCTTGCGGCGGACGTCAAAGCGGCTTTAGCGCGCCGGATAACTTAACATTTGACAGCGATGGCAACCTGTGGACCGTCACAGACATTTCATCCAGCTCTGTCGGAAAAGGCATTTACGAAACGTTCCAAAACAATGGTGTGTTTGTGATTCCAACAAGCGGTGATGCGATGGGCGAAGCGTACCAGTTTGCTTCAGCGCCAATTGAAGCAGAGTTGACAGGGCCTTGCTTCACAGATGATGAAACGACACTGTTTCTTGCTATTCAGCATCCAGGTGAAGAAACAGAAGACAAAAATAATCCGACAAGCATGTGGCCGCACCGTAAAGGCGACAACCAGCCGCGTCCATCTGTCGTTGCCATTACCGGTTTTAAATATTAAGGAGGATGTTTCATGCTGCAAAACATTGGCGTACCGGGGTTAGTTTTAATCCTCGTCATCGCATTAATCATTTTCGGGCCGTCCAAGCTGCCGGAAATCGGCCGCGCATTCGGTTCGACACTAAAAGAATTTAAAAAGTCTACACGTGAGCTCGTGTCGGATGATGAAGAAGAAAAAATGGAAAAGAAAAAAGAAAAAACACTCGTTTAAGAATCCCGCTGTTCCCGCCATGCGCGGGAGCGGCTTTTTTTGGAGGTGGGCTTGTGGAAGAGCAAAATTTGAAAGCACTTGAGCACTTTGAAGAAATGCGCAAGCGGCTTATTATTACCGTTGCAGCTTTTCTTGTGTTCTTTCTCGTTTCTTTTACATTTGTACAAGATATTTATCAATACATTGTGAAAGATCTGCCGTTTAAACTGGCACTGCTTGGGCCAAGTGACATTATTATGGTGTACGTTTTGATTGCGGTCGTCGTTGCTGGCGCTGCGACCATTCCAGTCGCTGCTCACCAAACATGGCTGTTCGTACGGCCCGCTTTATCCCCTACAGAGCGAAAAGTGACTGTGACATATATTCCAGCCCTGTTCTTTTTGTTTATTGCGGGCATGTCATTTGGCTACTTTGTCTTGTTTCCAATTGTGCTGTCGTTTTTAATGTCATTGTCTGGTGACATGTTTGCGACCTTTTTTACAACGGAAAAATACTTTAAATTCCTGCTTCATATGACACTGCCATTCGGTGTGTTGTTTGAAATGCCGGTCATTATGATGTTTTTAACGAGCCTTGGTATTTTAAATCCGTACAACCTGCAAAAAATGCGCAAGTTCGCATACTTTGCCCTTATTGTCGTATCGATTTTAATTACACCACCCGACTTTTTGTCGGACGTGCTTGTCATCATCCCGCTCATTCTGCTGTACGAAGTGAGTGTGTCGCTTTCCAAAATGGTTTATAAACGAAAACTTGCTGCTGCCGCGAATTAACGCGGCACGGCTGCGTTTCATGACCAATAGCTGAGTTTCGTGACCATTCTCAATTTCCCGTGACCAATAGCCAGGTTTCGTGACCAACCTTCGTTTTTCGTGGCCAAAAGCCAAGCTTCGTGACTAACCCCCACTTTTCGTGGCAAACCAGCTCCATTTCGTGACCAATACGGGTTTCCTCAAAGGAGATGCATTCTAATGTTCAGTAAACCATTTAGAAAACCACTTTATTTGCAAAAATTAGAACGACTCGAAGGACGAATTCTCACTCATCCAGCCCTTCGCGAAGAGCTGATTCGACATAATGCCGGTTTTCGAGGAGAAAAGTCACTTTTTTACTTTCTGCGTGAGCTCCCTCCACATCACTCTATCATCCTTCACGATCTTCGCCTTCCTTCCAGCTCCACTCAATATTTTCAAATGGACTTTTTGCTGCTCACCGAACATTTCCTGCTTATTTTCGAAGTGAAAGATTATGCCGGTTCGATTCAGCTGAATGAAACGAAACGCGTGCTGGAACGCGATGGGAAATCACTCCCTAACCCTGTTCACCAAGTCGCCAGACAACGGCATCACCTAACCCAATTTTTAATAAAAAACGGTATTCCACCCGTTCCTATTGAATCAACGATCGTTTTTTCAAACGATACCGTTCACACAGACCTCCCTATTCAATTTATTTATCCGTATGAACTTCACACTTTCTTGGCGCAGCTTGAGAATACATATAGTGAACCTATCCTTTCAAAACAAATTCTTCATCAATTATCGAAAATACTGATCTCCAGCCATGTCGATCCTTTCGATAATCCAGTAAAAAAATTCCACATAGATAAAAATGATATTCAAGATGGCGTACATTGTCCTATATGCCGTCATTCTCCAATGGTTCGTCTCAAAAGAAAATGGTCATGCAGTAAATGTGGACGCCAGAGCAGCACAGATTATATAGAAACATTACGTGACTACTTTTGGCTCATTGACTCAACAATCAGCGCCACTGAATGTGCACAGTTTCTACAGGTGAATTCTGTTCATACGGCATACCGTCTTCTTAAAAAGATGGACCTTCTGTCTATCGGCGGCGACCGAAACCGCCGATATGATTTATCTAGTTACAACTGGCCGCATTTTTTTAAATAAGTAAACAAAGCCATCGATCTTTACAAGAGATCGATGGCTTTGTTTCGTGACCAATCTTCGTTTTTCGTGACCAACAGCCAGGTTTCGTGACCAACCTTCGTTTTTCGTGACCAGCAGCCACGTTTCGTGACCAATCTTCGTTTTTCATGGCCAATAGCTAAATTCCTTCCCATTCTCCCATCCAATTACTCCTCAAAGTAATAATGCTTATGAAGGCTGCAGCCTGGATTAAAACTCGCCCCACAGGCCGGACATGTTGAATTGCATGATAAATATTCGTTAATTGTTAATTCATGTTTACAGGCGCCGCATAAAATGGCTTTTTCTCCAAACAATCTGCGCGGCCATACTAATGCATCCCCGCACCCACATTCTTCATGGCAGCTATGACAGGGATAGTAGGTTTGGCAGCAGTAAAATTTGATGGCGATCCGATCGATTTCTTTATGGTAATGCTCGCATCTTGTTTCCTCATCAAGAACTTTCCCTTTTATCTGCATTTCTCTCATCCTTTCATTAAATATTTATTAAATTTTGTCCTTTTTTTCGTTCATCTGTATAATTGAGTCGAATTCTTTGATACTATTTATAAAGGAAAACACGATAAGGGTGATTGGATGTCGATTGGAGAACGTATACGAAAATTACGTATGGAACAAAAGCTTTCTTTGACGGAACTGGCATCACGGGCAGCAGTAGCAAAATCGTACCTTTCTTCCGTAGAGCGTGACTTGCAGATGAATCCTTCGATTCAATTTTTAACAAAAATTGCCGGTGTACTGAATGTAGCGGTAGAATCACTTATTGTCGACCCGCAGAAACCTCACGAAACAGTCGATGATGAATGGGTCCATTTAGCAAAAGAAGCAATGGAATCTGGTATCAGCAAAGAACAATTTCGGGAATTTTTAGCGTTTCAAAAATGGAAAAAACAATCAGATGAGGAACTATAAAAGCAGCGGATTGTGAATCCACTGTTTTTTTATTGTTCTATTACCCGGCTGAGCAGCCGGTTTAATTGAAGTGAAAAGTGTTCATTATCTTTTTCACGCCGTTTGGCCGGACCTTTTAATCTGCCGCCCGCCTGCCTGATTTTTTTCGCCGTATGCCGGCTTAACAAGAGCTGGTCAATATTATCATGTGTATACTCGCGGCCATTTTGATCGATCGCATAGGCCTGTCGAGCCAGCACCATGGCGGCTAGGCCATAATCCTGGGTAATGACGATATCTCCCTTTTTGACCCGATTGACAAGCACAAAATCAACCGCATCGGCTCCTTTTGAGACAATAATTGTTTCTGCACCCGGCCGGCTCATTTCGTGTGCCGTATCACAAATTAAGACAACAGGCAGCTTGTATTCTTTTGCTGCCAGGCAAGCCAGATCAACAACTGGACAGCCGTCTGCATCAATTAACAAGGCTGTCATCAGATTCCTCCCCTTTAAATATCGCTAAAAATCCGTCTTCCTCATCCATTTCCGCATAGCCTCGAACTGTGTCACCCTCTGCATCTTCTAAATCCGGATCAGCCCCATACCGCACAAGCAAAGCAGCCATTTCTTCATCGCCATTGCTGTATGCACTCCAAAGCGGCGTGAACGTATAATCATCTTCAACGTTTGGATCAGCCCCTGCCTCTAAAAGCAACGCCGCCGTTTCAAGCTGTCCGTCGTTGACCGCATAATGCAAGGCTGTTTCTCCATTGCTGTTTAACGCGTCTATATCCGCTCCTTCATCAATCATCTCCTCTAAAGAAGGAATATCTCCCGAAGAAGCCGCTAACATCGCATCCGTTTCACCCGTCACATCTTCCGCGAGAAAATCATCTTCCATTAAGTCAGAAAATACCCCGGCTGTGTCCATTTTCGAC
This sequence comes from Domibacillus sp. A3M-37, assembly GCF_024213455.1. NCBI lineage: Bacteria > Bacillati > Bacillota > Bacilli > Caryophanales > Bacillaceae > Domibacillus > Domibacillus sp. A3M-37. The sequence continues at coordinate 542,596 of NZ_JANAVL010000001.1, forward strand.
AGTGCGTATACCCCTCCGGCAATCACAATGCTGCCTGCTACAAAGATCGCTCCGACACCGGCAATCACTTTCCCTTTATGTGACTGATAATTGGTTGATCCGGGCAGACGCAAAAACTGGCCGATGTGCTGAATTCGCTTCGGCAAGACCGGATGTGTAGACAATTTTTCCGCAAGCCAGACAAATGGATTCGATTCTTGTTCAATCTGGCGCACATAAGCCTCTTCATTGACTTCTCGATATAATACTTTTCCAACCCCTAAAATCGTCAATGCGTTCTTGGCAGCTTTTCCATCATTCACATAGTGAGCCGCATGGCGGTCACATGTATATTCAGCCGCGTGCGAATATGCTTCGCTTAAAAAAGGAATCCATGATGCCGGCAGTGTCAGCCAGCTCTTCCACAGGTGACGCCGTTTCACATGAGCCAGCTCATGCGCAATAATAAATTCAAGTTCTTTTTCCCCTTGCTGGCGCGCCAATTCAAATACTTCTGAATAAAGGACAACAACATCTCGACCGAAAAAGCGCGTGGCAAATGCATTTAGCGCCCCTTCAGACTGAACGATAAACACATCCGGCACTTTTTTCAGCCGCATGTCCAATGACAATGCCTGAATTCGATCATATACATCCGGAAACTGCGCCTCACTCACTCTGACGCCATTGCCGCGAATCGACCCAATCATTAAAGCATGAAAAAACAAAGACAATAAAAACAAACCTAAAATCACAGGAAGAAATAAAACAGAAAAAAACAAGCCCACGTACAAGCCGCTGCTGACGAAACAGCAAACAATAAAATAAATCGTTTCCCTCGGATACACTAAATTTCGATTTTCCAACCAACATTCTCCTTTATTTATGTGTTCATACTTTTCAACATACGACAGATTTTTACAGTGGTCAAGATGAAAAAATGGCTTCTTTTTCAAAAAAGATGGAACTTTTAACAGCACACTGCCGTATAAAAAAGAGAAAGGTGGAATTCATATGTATTATAGTAAATTACGGTCGAAAGCACGCGCTTCACTCAAAGGGAACTGGCTGATTGCCGTAGGTCTTTTCGTTGTATCATTGCTTCTGTTCGGTGCTCCTGACTTTATTTTAAATCCGGATGAGTACGACTTTTCATGGAAAGATGTGGTCATTGTTGCTCTCTCCATCCTTCTCATGCCGATTTCACTCGGCTTAATCTGGGCTTGGGTTGATTTATCGCGCGGCAAAAAAATTGGTTTTGGCCACTTGCTTGAACCATACAAAACAATGTTTGGCAAAAGTATTCTCGTGTCTCTTCTTCAAAGCATATTGTTATTTTTATGGTTCCTTCTGCTCGTGATTCCCGGCATTATCAAATCGTTTTCTTACATGATGACGTATTACATTTTGCGTGACGAGCCCGAGTTGTCCCCTCTGCAGGCCATTACAAAATCACGTAAAATGATGGACGGCCATAAAGGAGAAGCGTTCGTGCTCGGTCTGTCCTTTATCGGCTGGATTTTACTCGGGATTGTGACGATCGGCATTGGTTTTCTCTGGATCGCTCCTTATATGAGCGTGACCTATGCGCATTTTTATAATACGATTCGTGCAGAGCACGAAGAAAAAAGCACATTTTAAAAACCCGGCTCAATCATCTGAGCCGGGTTTTCCCGTTGCTTTTCCGTATCTTATAAATCGGTACATATAAACTAAGCGCGATAAAGGCTCCTGTCATATCGAGCAGTACATCCATTGCCATCGGCGTCCTCCCGCCTGTGAGCAGCTGATGGTATTCATCAAGTACTGCATACATACCTGTGCCGATAAACGCAAACAGTATAACCGGCCAGATCCGTTTCGGGCGTGCAAGCATGAGCACGCGAAACAGCGCCACTGCTAAACAGCCAAACAAAAAGAGATGGGCAAATTTCCGGATGAAAAACTCAATAAAATAATAGTACCCCTTTGTTTCAATCGATATCGGCGTTCCCCAATACGATACTTCGACAGGTGCCAGCAGTCCTGCAAGCGGCTCCCCTGGAAGCAGCCGCTCGAGCGTCGGCACAAGTGACTGCTGTTCATACGTCTGAGAAGAAAAATTAAAAATCACCATACCAACGACGATCAAACTAGCTACACTTAATGCTTTTTTCAATAAAACACCTCACTATTAACATCTTTCACTCATTAGACGATTGGTAAATAGAATACAAGAACGACAAAAAAATGTCTAACCATACAAATACGCTCAGATATCAGGTTAAATTCGACAATTAATTCATACATATAGTAAAATTTACTAAGATCCACATTCATTTTCGCAGCATTTTCTTTAAAATAATACAGTGTGCTTAAAAAATATGAATAAAGGCAGGAGATACAAATGTCTATTGGCAAAAGAATCTACTCTTTTCGTCTTGAAAAAGAAATGTCGCTTACTGAACTGGCCAGCCGGTCGGGCATAGCTAAATCGTATATTTCTTCCGTCGAGCGGGACCTTCAAGTAAATCCTTCTATTCAATTTTTGACCAAAGTATCACGGGTGCTCGACGTCAATATTGAGCAGCTTTTGAACGACCCTGTCCGCGAAAGTTTTCCTGTATTAGGTGAAGAATGGATGACGTTAGCACGTGAAGCTATGGAATCCGATACAAGCAAAGAACAATTTAAAGAATTTCTCGAATTTCAAAAATGGCAAAAAACCAATTAACTCTTATTCTTTTTGACTCCATACAAAAAAGCAGCTGATTTTGTCAGATCGGCTGCTTTTATTTTATGTGTATATGAGCTTTAGTATGTGTCAATCTTTTCTATGCTCCTCCTGATGTACTGTTTTTAAAAACCCACGAATTTCTTGTATCGATAAACCCAATTGTTTTGCTTCCGATATCAGACTGATCCATTCCTCTTCAACGGTACAAACTTCAAGCCTCTCCATGAAAGCTTCTCCTCCCGTTTCCGGCAGCACAGCCATCCGAGCAGATTTCTACTTTAGGATCTGGAACTTTGCGTCCTTACTTCTCAGTAAGTTTGCCTTTGTCACGTCTGCTTTATATTCGTGTAGATAGATTGTAGCACGTTGTCTGACTTTTGAAAATATTTTTCGGAATAATCATAGATACCCATACAATATACCTAAATTTTCTTTATGCGCGTTCCCTTTCATTGCATTCTACTTGTTTTTCCACTTTAGTGTATACATGAACCAGCTGATCTATTATCCGTTTTTCCGAAAAAAAAGTACGGACAAATGACCGAGCCTGATTCGCCATTAACAGTCTTTTTATTCGGTCCGAAAGCATTAGTTTTGTTTTAGAAATAAATTGCTCATCTGTATCAGCAAGCAGCACTTCTTTTCCACTTGTAAATTCAATACCTTCATTAGCTATGTGGCTCAAGATAATCGGGCATCCAAGCGCAGCTGCCTCCAGTATAGAAGTTTTTTGTCCATAACCGAATCGAAGCGGACAAACATAAGCTGCGGCTTCCCACACATGCTTATGTGCAGCCTCTGGTTCCTCTATTAACACTACCCCTTCCACCCTTGCTAGCTTTTTCACTTCCGCAGAGAGATCAGATCCGGCAATCCAGCATTCAAGTCCTGGAAAAGCCAGCTTCAGAGCCGGAAAAATATCCTTTACAAGGCGAATAGCTGCGTCGGCATATTCTGGCTGATTAAGCGGTCCTGCAAAAACAACGGCTGTTTTTTTCGGGATGTGAATATCGGTTAAAAAAAGCGAATCGTCTACATAATTTGGTATAACGTCCAGCTTTTCAATTGTAACCGGCGCTAAATGATTTCGATCTGCTTCAGACGAGACGATGCCATTTGCTGTGCACCCTTTCAAATAAGATTGATATTTTCGTACACGGCCCAGCCCCCCCCGCATCGCCGTTTTCTCCACAAGTTGGCTCGTCCATCTGTACCGCCGTTCTAAGCTTAAACTGATTGCATCCATATAATCGACGACGACAGGCTCTGTCCAGCTATCAATGTCTGGAAAATTATGAACCATATTCGATTGAATGTGGATAATATCAAACCGGACTTCCTGCATAATGTGTTTCACTGTTCGTCTGATTTCTGGGAACGAATGCAGCGACGTACTAAGTGGATACCGTTTAAACAAATAACTTTTCAACATCGCAAAATATAAAGGGCCTGTTTTTTTTGCATAAATGCTTTCCATACCTCTTCGAACGACCTCTTCTCCCTCTACTAAGAAAATCGAATCATTTTCCTGAAACAGGCAGTACACACAGTAGTTCCGTTTTAAAAGACTGCTTATTTGCTGATAGGCCCTAATTTGATCAACTGTTCCGGTGAAATCTGGACGTTTTTGTGCAATATACAAAACGTTTATCCTTCTCACCTCCATTTTTGTTCTATTTAAAGAACAACTTTGAATGGATTATACCATGCTCCAAATGCCGATTTAATAGGTATAAAGAATCAATTATTCTAAATAAAGAACATATAATAAAATGTATCCTATAAAAATAATGATTTCTCTCCTTGTTGTGCGTTATAATGAACGAAGCGACAAAAGCAAAAAGGAGGGAATGGATATGATTGGCGTTCGTATAAAAGAACGAAGAGTAAAGCAAGGATTGTCCCTTAGCCAGTTAGCCAAAAAAGCTACAATCTCGAAATCGTATTTATTTACAATCGAAACAAAACCGGAAGTTAATCCATCTTTATCTATTTTACACAGGCTGGCTTATGCGCTAGATATGAAAACCGACGATTTAATTAAAGAAGATGAGGAAAATTCCGGTATGAGCGCCAATGAATTTTTACATTTTCGCCATTACCTGCAGCAGAGAAAAGCAGGCCGGTCATGAAAAAACTTCTTTTTTTTACTTTTCTTCTTTTCGCCAGTATCCTGGTAATTGTTGTCTTTACCGCAGAACGGACACTAAATTCCGTTGCAATGCCGCCGTCGGAAAAGCGTGCAGAATCCGTCTCCTTGAAAAAGAAAGATCATTTCACCGTCTTGCTCCTAGGAACCGATCAGCGTGAAGGAGACCGGGGACGCACAGATACAGTTGTTCTCGCTTCTGTTTCCGATAAATCCATTCAATTACTCAGCATTCCACGTGATACTCGTGTCCAAATAGCAGGCAGCCAAAACAAAACAAAAATCAACCATGCTTATAGTTACGGCGGAACAGCACTAACCGTAAAAACCGTTGAAAATTTTTTAAATGTACCAATTGATTACTTTGTAAATGTTAATATGGAGGGATTTATTCAGTTGATCGATAAAATGGGCGGAGTAACGGTTCGAAACGATTTTTCATTTGAATCAGATGGATCTGTTTTTTTAAAAGGAAACATTTTACTGAATGGAGATGATGCGCTGAAGTATGTCCGCATGCGCTACGATGATCCAAACGGAGATTTCGGGCGCCAAAAAAGGCAGCAGGACGTGATGCGCGCTTTATTGGATAAAGCTGTTCAGCTTAAGCATATAGATGATTTGCTATCAGCGGTCCGGAACAATGTTGAAACGAACCTAAAACCATCGAATTTTTTATATTTACAGCAGAATTACAACGAGGCCCGTTTTCAAATTGATGTTCTTTCCATAGCAGGCACAGGTGAAACAATTGACAACACCTATTATTATCTCGTTAATGAACAAGAGCGCCAACGCCTTTCTTCTCTTTTCCACAAACATCTAAATATTATAGAAACAGCTCCAGAAAAAAAGGAAATCTCCTTTTAAATAGAGATTTCCTTTTTTTCTTCCTGGCCGTATTTCAAAAAATGTCGTATATCATCCGGCTCTAAACCGATTTCTTTCGCTTGCTTCATCAGCTCTATCCATTCATAATCTAGTTCAATTTTCCCCGACATTTTTTCGCTCCTTTACTTTCATCCTTTCTGCCGTGTCTTTTCCGTCAAAAAAACAGCTGGCAAGCACTTGCTAGCCGCTTTACTATATTTTATTTAATTTTTCTTCTCGGTTTACTGCCCATTTTCACATAATAATCCCCGTTTTCAAGTGTTTTAAAAAACTTAACTCCAACCCAGCGAAGCGGTGTCCATATCTCTTTCATTGTATAAAGCGGCATATTTATTGCCCTCCTTAAAAATTGTACGGTGCCTTGTATTCGGCAACTGGCTGGCATAGCTATCTTTCAAGCCTTAGCCCCTCTAGCTTTACGTCACCATTTTTCAATGGCTTTGCCTTTTCGTACAATTAGGGGAGTACACAAACTATTATATTAATCAAATCACCATTTATACCTACTATTTAACAGGTTAGTATATAACTATAATAATATTTATAAGTAATATAATTTCATTATGTCAGCTTTACCTAAAAATGTACATATATTAATTGAGTTAATTTTCTGATTCCAATTAAAAAAGCTGTCCTTTTTAGGACAGCTACAAATAAAACCTTCTTTTGTCAGCACATTTGATTTTTTTCTTCATCCTTGTTCTTTGGTGATGGCGGTTTATGGCTTTCTGATGGGAGCCGAAATGCGGCAGGCTCGCGACTTCGCGTTTCGCGGGCAGGAGTCTTCGCCGCAAGCCCGCCGCCGCTGTTTCTATAAGAGCATCGCCGGTTCTCACGGACACGCTCCACTGGCGGCAGCGCCGAAACGGGACCGTTACGATGCCCACTCGTTTTCGCGAATATAGGCCAGCCAAAAAACGGGGTGAAGCAAAAAGGACGCAGACTCCTGCGGGAACAGCGGTGAACGTGAGACCCCGCAGGAGCGGGAGCGACGAGGAGGCTCACGCACTGCCCGCGAAACGCGAAGTCCTTTTTGCTTCACCTATCGGCCCTTTCAAAAAAAAGGCTGACGACTTTGTCTACAGCCGGGGCTGTCCTTTTTAGGACAGCCCCGCTTTATTACTCTCTTCTCGTTAAGTGGTCGTTTTCCATATATGCTAAAATAGATTCTACTTCTTCCTCGTCTTCTCCAATTACGAGACCAATGACTTTAGAAGGCCCTAATGTTCCGTCTACATAGGCAGCGTCCAGCAAGCTGAGCGGAACAAACTGTTCCTGGTCCATGTACTTTTCGACAACAGCGAGTCCGTCCTCAAACACTCCGTTCCATTCAAGAGAGGAGAAGCGGACAGACGGTTTTCTGTACAAGCTAATCACGTCCTCATAAAGCATGAGACCGCAGGAAGAAGCGTTGAAGCGAACGTTTAAATCAATAAAATAAAACGCATCACCACACATGAGTACATCGAAGCCTGCGACACCGACATAGCCTGCCGCAACGATATTTTCCATTATACGAAAACCAGCTTCAACAACCTGTTCAAATGGTTCAGCATCCGTGCTGATCCAGCTGCCACGGAAGCAATTATCATCGTTGACGACTTGCTCGGACTTGCCTAAGTATCGGATCTTCCCTGAATGGTCTGCCACGTAATGGAAGCCAAAATTCCGGTCATATTGTATATATTCTTCTAAAATGATTGTCGATAAATCACCAAAATCTTCGTTTATATGCTGAAGCTGCTCCTTCTTTTCAATCAAAAGCACACCGCATCCGCCGGAAGTCGGGCGTCCATCGCCTGTTTTTAAAATAAAGGGCATTGGGGGCGTATTTTCCAGCAGCTCATCCAAGCTGACCATTCGTCTTGGCGGAACATGCTCGGCTGGAACGAGTGCTGGAATGCTGCGCTTGTCGCTTAAATAAGCGATGATGGAAGGATCAACCCAATAAAGGGAATCAGGCGCATCTTCAGGAGGGTGTGGGTATTGAAAAATGACTTTTTTTCCATGCAAAGACAGCTTCTTTAAAATAGATACATATTCTTCATCATTACGGTACGTATAGCGGACGGACGGCAGCCGCAGCCCCGCCTTTTCCAGCAGACGAACGGCCCCAGGTGTTACTGCGCCTTCATGACAAATAACCGGCATCTCTCCGGCTATACTCAGCTCACGCCCGGTCAGTGCTTCAAGGCTAAGCAAATCGCCGCCGAAATGCTCATAATCATGCGCAAATAACTTCGGCGAATACACATACCCTTCCCCGTAAATATCTTCCGAACTTTGCTCCGGTCGAATCGCACCTACAATAGAATGAAACGGCCATGCTCTTTCCCCCATATAAAGCCACCTTCCTTCATAAAAATAATCACTATTTATATATATCCAGCTGGAAACGTTTTCAATCTCAAAAATTTAAAATCAGGAAGAAAGTTACAGGAACATTAGCGGGATTACTAGCAGCAAACGCACTTTTCTAATGACTATCGACTGATTTATCCATATTTCAGGTTTTTCTAGTTAAAAATAGAGCTAACTTAAAAGAAAAAGAGACTGTCTCCCAAAAATAGAGACAATCCCTTCCCGATTAAACTGTACAGCTGGAATCAAACGAATCGCCAAAGATAAATCCATCATCATCTGTAAAATCAACGGTCATTTCTTCCTCCATATACCGCTCGGTAAATCGGTCAATGTGGAGAACGATGCCATCACCGCAGTCAATCACGGCATCGTTCCGGCGCGGTTCATCCAGTACGAGTGAGAACTGAACAGAAATGCCGCACCCGCCCGACATATTGGCGTCAATTCGCGGCAGCTGGCTGGCTGTCACAGGCCAGTCAAGCAGCTGCTGCCGGGCAGATGGTGTCAGCACGATCTTCATGTATGAACCGTTTCTTTCTCATAGCGGACAACTGGCTGACGAGCCGCTTTTACTTCATCAAGCCGGCCAATAACGGTCGTGTGCGGCGCATTCAACACGATGTCCGGATTTTCTTCTACCTCTCTCGCAATTTGGATCATTGCATCTGCAAACGCGTCCAGTGTTTCTTTTGACTCCGTCTCCGTCGGTTCAATCATCAGGCATTCTTCAACATTGAGAGGGAAATAGATTGTCGGCGGATGATAGCCGAAATCGAGCAGCCGCTTCGCCATATCGAGTGTGCGGACGCCAAGTTTTTTCTGCTTCGAGCCGGACAGGACAAACTCATGCTTGCTCACCTGCTCATATGGCGACACAAAATACGGCTCCAATTTTTTTCGCAAATAGTTCGCATGCAGCACAGCACTTTCCGATACTTGCCGAAGCCCGGCCGGTCCCATCGTGCGGATGTATGTGTACGCTCGGACTAATATGCCAAAGTTGCCGTAGTAGCCTTTGACCCGGCCAATGGATAACGGCTCATTCATATTAAGTACAAATGTGCCGTTCTTTTTCTCGACACGCGGCACCGGCAAAAACGGGATGAGTTTTTTGTTCACACCGACCGGTCCTGCCCCTGGACCTCCGCCTCCATGCGGCGTCGTGAACGTTTTATGCAAGTTTAAATGAACGATATCAAAGCCCATTTTCCCCGGCGTCGTTTTGCCTAAAATGGCGTTCGCATTGGCACCATCGTAATAAAGAAGACCACCTGCTTCATGAACGACTTTCGCAATTTCAATGATGTCTTTTTCAAACAAGCCGAGTGTATTTGGATTCGTCAGCATAAGCGCCGCTGTGTTACCATCAACATGTTTTTTCAGCTCGTCGACATCGACCAGGCCATTGGCGTTTGACGGAATGGTAACCGTTCGGAAGCCGGCGACCGTTGCGCTGGCCGGGTTCGTGCCATGCGCAGAATCCGGCACAAGCACTTTCGTCCGCTTTTCACCTTTTTGCTCGTGATATGCTTTGACCATCATAAGTCCGGTCCATTCACCTTGCGCACCGGCGGACGGCTGAAGCGTTACCGCATCCATGCCGGTAATGACCGCCAGATCTTCCTGCAATTCATACAGCAGACCGAGGGCACCCTGGACAGTTGCTTCCGGCTGATACGGGTGAATGCGGCTGAATCCGTCAAGCCGCGCGACATCTTCATTGATTTTCGGGTTGTATTTCATCGTACATGAGCCGAGCGGATAAAAACCGTTGTCGACGCCATGATTTTTATTCGATAACGCTGTGTAATGGCGGACAAGCTGCAATTCGGACACTTCCGGCAGTTCTGGCGCTTCTTCCCGGATTAAATGCGCCGGCAGTTTTTTCGTCAAATCCACGGCATCTACGTCGCTTTCAGGCAGGCTGCAGCCGACACGTCCCGGGCGGCTGATTTCAAAAATAAGGTCATTGTAATTTATCATGGGTAATCGCCTCCAGCGCCTCAATAAATTGGTCGATCTCGTTCCTAGTCCGCTGCTCGGTAACCGCGACAAGCATCTGAGCCGGCTCTCCGTAATCGACGCCTAAATCAAAGCCGCCAATAAACCCTTTTTCGATCAGCTTCCCTTCCACATTCGCTGTCGTACACGGCAGCTCGACAACAAATTCATTAAAAAACGGGGATTTGTTGAACACGTTGAATCCTTTTTTCTTAAACACCGATGCCGCATAATCTGCTTTTTCCAAATTCAGCTGCGCCATTTCGCGCAATCCTGTTTTGCCAAGCGCCGTCATGCAGACCGCTGAAGCAAGGGCGTTTAACGCTTGATTAGAGCAAATATTCGATGTCGCTTTGTCACGGCGGATGTGCTGCTCACGTGCCTGCAGTGTTAACACAAAGCCCCTGTTTCCTTTATCATCGGTCGTTTGGCCGACGATTCGGCCCGGCACTTTGCGCATTAATTTTTTCGTCACAGCAAAGTATCCGCAATGCGGGCCGCCAAAAGCCATCGGAATGCCGAGCGGCTGCATATCGCCGACGACAATGTCCGCGCCGAGTTTGCCCGGCGGCTGCAATAAGCCAAGAGACAGCGGGTTGGAGCTGACAACAAGCAATGCACCATGTTCTTTCGCAATCACGTCAATTTCTTTTAAATCCTCAATCGAACCGAAAAAGTTCGGATACTGTACGATGACAGCAGCTGTCTCACTGTCGATTTGCTGCTTCAATGCGTCAAGATCGGTCACATCAGCAGAAAGAGCTGCTTCTTCCACCGCATAGTCCGGACCGGCTGCGACTGTGTTTAAAATGGCACGCGACTCCGGATGAACTGCTCTGGACACGACCACTTTCTGCCGTTTCGTATGCGCAACAGCAAGTGAGGCGGCTTCGGCAAGGGCAGTAAAGCCGTCATACATCGATGAATTGGCCACATCCATCCCCGTTAATTCGCACACCATCGTCTGAAATTCAAAAATCGCCTGCAGTTCTCCCTGCGAAATTTCCGGCTGGTACGGTGTGTAAGCTGTGTAAAACTCCGAACGGGAAATCATATGATTTACAACACTCGGAATATAGTGATCATACGTCCCGGCTCCGAGAAACATCGGCAATTCGTTGGCATTCACATTCTGCCCGGCCATTTTTTGCATTTGTCTCCATAACAATGGCTCCGGCAGTGCTTCTGGAATCATCAGCTCACCGTCAAGGCGAATCGATTCCGGCACATCGGAAAACAAATCGTCTACGGACGAAACGTTTAAAAGGGCAAGCATTTCTTTTTGGTCTTGGGCTGTATCCGGCAAATATCGATAGGTTGACGTCATTTAGTTCTCTCCCTTTTATAAAATGGCGCGCTCACAACAACTGCTTCCGCTTGTTTCTGGCGGATTTCCACAAAAAATTTCGTGCCAACGCCTGCAAAATCTGCATTAACAATCGCAAGGCCAATCGGTTTTTTCAATGTCGGCGAATGGGTGCCGGATGTGACAAAACCGATCGGCTCACCAAGCTCGGATAAAATCTGATAGCCGGTCCGGGGAATACCACGGTCAATCATCTCAATGCCGACTGTTTTTCGCTCAAGTCCCGTTTCTTTTTGCTGCTGCAGCGCATCCTGTCCAAGAAATGGCGTTTGTTTGGCCGTTTTGACCGCAAAGCCGATGCCAGCTTCAAGCGGGCTTATCTTTGCTGAAAGCTCTTGGCCGTAAAGCGGCAGCCGTGCTTCCAACCGAAGTGTATCCCGTGCGCCGAGGCCGCATAACGTAATATCTTCCTCGGCAAGCCGCTGCCACAATGCAGCAGCACTTTTTGCCGGCATATACAATTCAAATCCGTCTTCTCCTGTGTAGCCAGTGCGGGAAACAAGCACATCATCCACGCCGCCGACTGTAACATTCTCAGCAAAACGGAACGGGCCAATTGCAGAAAGATCGGTATCTGTCAGCTTTTGCAGTATCCTTTCCGCTTTTGGTCCCTGCACCGCCAGCAGCGCTGTTTCATCCGACACATTTGTCACGGTTACATCCCCTAAGATATGCTGCTTCAACCAGGCAACATCTTTAGCAATGTTTGCCGCGTTAATCACAAGCATCCATTCATCGTCCGCTTTTTTATACACAAGCAAGTCATCTACTGTGCCGCCATCTTCATAACACATCGCCGTATATTGCGCCTGGCCTTCCTCCAACACTGATACATCATTTGTGACGAGATGATTAATATATGCCTCTGCCCCATCACCATTTACGAGTACCTCACCCATGTGTGATACATCAAACAGCCCGGCATTTGTCCGCACTGCTTCGTGTTCACCCATAATGCTGGTAAACTGTACAGGAAGCGCCCATCCGCCAAAATCAATCACCTTCGCTCCAAGTTTTTCATATTCGTTAAAAAGCGGTGTTTTCTTTAATTCCATCTGACCAAACCCCCACTTATCGTTTTGGATACAAGAAAAGCGCAAGATGCCTGTTTATCAGCGACAAGCATAAGACGAGTGCTGGCGGAGGCGGTTTATTCCTCCAGAAATGCTTGGCTGGGTAAATGGAACAAAAGCTAAGAACGCGGCATCGTGCCGCAACGCTTTTGTGACCTACATCCTGTAGCCCCTCGAGCTGATGGCATCTGGAGCTAGACAATAAAAAAAGACAGAGAAAAGGTATCAACCCTTTCCCTGTCCGTTTACCTGAAAGTTTATCCGACTCGGATTTTCCCCTTTGGTGGCATGAATGATCATGCTCTCTCCAGAGCTGCGTCCGATTGTGGTCCCATGTGCCTGAGAGATTCGTTTCAAGGCTTTTGAAACTTGCTCCGTCGGCGGCGTTTCCGCACTCTCCCCCAACCGTCATCCGCGTGTATTCATTTATCACTCCCATCTTAATCAATCAAAACCGCTTTTACAAGTATTTTCTGAAAAATTTATGTTATCAGACAACTTCATGTATTGTTTGACAATTCAAAAGAGATTGAGAGAAGAAAGCACACCAAAGTGCTTTACTTTTTTTTATTCTCATAGTAATATTCTATATAACGAACAATTTGTTCTTCAGAAAGAATACTATATCTAAAAAATTAGGAGGGCTGATTTTGAAGGATAACCGGGCGCTTGTTAATGAAATATTCATTTTGCGAAGTGCAGCCTGTCTGAGCATTTTGCTTTTACATGTACTAGACCGTGTATATTTGGACAACAGTGAAACAATAAACAGTTTTAGTGTGCTGCTTACATTTGGCACGCCTGCTTTCGTGTTTATCTCTGAGTTTATTATCTCTTACTCGTACCGGAATCGGGCGATTGGTTCCTTTTGGGGAAACCGGATCAAATATATCTTTTTGCCATACTTGTTTTTCGGAGTGTTTTACGCGGCGGCGAAAGCGGTTCAAGAAACAGGGACGAGTGCCGCTTTTCCAGAAGCTTTCTTCACGTATACGTGGCGTCACATTTTGCTCGGTGACTATCATGGTTATTTTATATTAATCATCTTTCAATTTTATGCCCTTCACTTGCTTTTTCATAACTATTTAAAAAAAGCATCACCAAAAAAAGTCATTGCCGGCTCGTTTCTCATTAACGCTGCTTACCTGTCATTTTTTAATTTTGTCCCGCCAATGGATGTCCCATTCGCCGATTATATATGGACGCAGTATTACTGGGTGCCATTTCTAGGCTGGTCGTTTTACTTTACGGTGGCATTTTACAGCGGCTACTATTATGAGGCGTTCCAAAGGCTGCTTGTCAAATACCGCCACTGGACAACCGTTTCGGTTTTATTATTCGGTTTATTGTCCATTTCTCTTTATCAGCTTGGCGTCACGCCAGTCGCTTCGTCTAAACGAATCGATATGGTATTTTTTACGGTAAGTATGATTTTTTTCCTTTATTCACACGCCATGCTGCTGAAACGAGTGCCGCGCTTTTTCACATGGGTCAGCCAGTATTCGTTTGGGATTTATTTGTTCCATCCGTTCTTTCTCGCTGTTTTCACGGCTGTTTCATTCGCCTGGCAGGACCTCCCGCCGCTTCTTAGCGTACCGGTTTTGTTTTTCTCTTGTACCGGGCTGTGCGCTTTAACGATTTACTTGTTTAATAAACTGCCATTTGGCGCTTATATTGTCGGAAAAGTCGGCATCAGCCAGAAACGGACGGCACAGGATCCTCTAAAAGAAATCCAAGCGCCGTCTGTGAAAGTGAATTGATATGAGACTTATGGTGAATCGGGATACTCGTTTCTATTATAAGCTCTGGATTCCTTTTGTCCTCTTTGTTCTCGCGATCTCAGCCGGGATTGTCCTTCAACTACAAAAAACTCAACCAGCTCCGGCCGGCAGGGAGGATGCTTCAGTATCGTCTGAGTTACTGGAGGAGGAGCTGCCGGCTCCTGATGAGCAGAATTCTTCAGGATTGCCTGAGTTTGATGCCACGGTGTACGGCGCTGTCCCAAATGATTCAAAAGATGATACAAAAGCCCTTCAAGCGGCTATCAATGCCGCTGCAGCGAAGAAAGGGATTGTCCGAATTCCAGCCGGCACATTTCTTATTAATACAGACCCGCAAACCGGTACTCTGCATGTCCAAGATGGCTCTGATATTCGTATGGACAGTAAAACCATTTTGAAGAGTATTCCGAATGACCTGCCTATTTATCGGGTTTTTACGGTATATAATCAGAAAAATGTCAAAATCAGCGGCGGTACGCTAATCGGGGACCGATACGATCACCAAGGAACAGAAGGTGAATTTGGCCACGGCATCTTTATCGGTGGCCATTCAAGCCAGGTTACGGTATCCAAGGTGACGGCAAAAGACTTCTGGGGGGACGGCTTTATTATCGAGGGCGATGCAAAAACCGGCGACTACCCGACTAAAATCGCCATTTATGACTCAACCGGCCACAATAACCGCCGGCAAGGACTTTCTATCACTGCTGGCAAAGATATTATCGTAAAAAACAATACATTTTCTAAAACAAATGGTACGGCACCGGAAGCTGGCATTGACCTTGAACGTGATCCGCCATTTGACCGGCCACTTGAAAACGTTTCTTTACTGAATAACACCGTCGTCGACAACAATGGCTACGGCATCATGTTTGTGTATGCCAGCGAAAACAATGCGGAAAATAACGTAGTCAAAAACAACAAAAAAGGCGGCGTTTATATCGGCGGCAGCCAGGACAGCGGTGCTGCCAACAATAACACCGTCCGCAATAATTCCATTACAGGTAACGAAGGGAATGGCATCTTTATCAATTTTTCAACCGCAAACTCAATTATTAGCAATACAATTGAAAAAAGCACAAAAGACGGAATTTCCCTTCTGAACCACGTTGGCCAAAATCGGGTTTCCAATAACCTCGTCCGTCAAAATGAAGGAAACGGCATTTCGATCTGGGGCGGCCTGAATGACCAGAGCGGCATTGTCGTTCAATCGAATGAAGTGCGGGCCAATAGCAAAACTGGTCTTGCCATCACAGACGTTTCCGATGCAACAATCACTGGCAATCAGCTGCTCGGCAATAAAAAGGATGGCATAACATTGAAAGATGTAAAAGGCTCTACGGTTGAAGAGAACACATCAAAAGAAAATGGAGACAGTGAATAAATGATGACAAAAGAAGGGAGGAAGTTTATTGAAGACCCGTAAAAAACGGCGGCTGTTGACCGGCTTTTCGATTCTCGGAGCCGGTCTTCTCGCCGCCTTTTTGCTGAATGCCGGCCATTTTTTAACGCTTCACGAACAGCCGGAGCAGGCCGATGTGATCGTTGTTCTCAGTCCTGGAACAGAACGGATTGAAGCAGGGGTCCGTTTATGGAAAGAAAATTATGCAGATCAAATAATTTTGACACGTGCCAATACCGGAACATTCACGGTGCAGGAAGCAGTCGCGCTTGGTGTTCCAGAAGAAAACGTGATTGCTGAAGAACAAGCACACAGCACCTATACAAATGCGACCTATACGAAAGAATTGATGGAGCAGCGCGGTGACCGTTCGGCGATCATCGTCACAAACGACTACCATATGAGGCGAACGAAATTTATTTTCGAAAAAGTTTTTCAAGGCAGCGGTATGACCCTTTCCTACTCCTCCGTCCCTTCCCGCTACGAATTCACTGCCTGGTGGGATGACGAAGAAAGCAAGCGGATGCTTTGGAAGGAATACGCAAAGCTTGCCGGTTATTATGCACTTTACTAATACTCAAATCAAAAACCGGCGCGGGATGCGCCGGTTTGAGACTGTCCACAAAGTAGGCAGCTTTTTTGAAAGCAAGCGTCTTTACGGAAAATATGCTTTTTGAAAAGGGTCGATAGGTGAAGCCGGCCGGACTTCGCTTTCCACGGGCAGTGCGGGAGCTTCTTCGGCTGGCGCCTGCGGGATCTCCCGACTCGCTGTACTTCCCGTAGGAGTCTCCGTCCGGCCGGCTTCACCAAGTGGGTTTTGAACAGCAATGAATGGGTAGGCTAGTCTGTTTTTGCGTTTAAGATGAGCAAAAGGATTGAATGTGCTTCTGCAAGACCGAGACTCGCTTCTTTTGAACTCACTTGTCCATAACGCATTGGCGGCGGGCGCGGAGTGAAGACTTCTGTGGGACTAGCGGGCAGCTGAGATCGCCGGCACCGCAAAGCGGTGGAGAAGAGCTCAGCGCCTGCCCCACGAAAAGCGAAACTCCGCGAGCGCCGCCTTTTCAGCTCCATTTCAACAACACGTACATCTTTCTCTTACAAAGAAAGGTAATTGTCTACAGACTGAAACCGGCGCGGGATGCGCCGGTTTTTCATACGTTTATTTTTTCATTGACCGAATGATGGCGGTATAGCGGGAAGAAGCCGCCTTCTGCTTCGATTCCTTTCGTGAGCCTGTCATACATATCAGGCATATGAATCTTTTTGCCGATGTAAAATTCGAGCAGCGGATTTTTCGTAAAGTTCCGCTTAAAGCGAAGCAGATCATCGTCTTGCTGATACCCTCCGCCGAGGTGCAGCGATTTATAGCCGAGTTTGCCGAACCACGCGGCCGCATGCCAGACCAGCAGGTTAGATGGAGCAAGATGCAAATATTCCTGCTTTGAGCCGGTCAAATGGTACGACACGTAATCGTTGTAGTGCATAAACATACATGAAGCAATAATTTCACCTTCATAGCGAACCGCGAACGTGGTGATGTTGTCTTTCAACAGCTCAACGGTATCTCTGAAAAACCCCTCCTTAAAAAAGTAATAAGTATCCGCCTGGTTTTTTTCCATCGTTTTTGCGTAATTCTCCGCAAACCAATCTAAGTGATCCAAGCCTTCCTCTGTGACCGTCAGCCCTTGCTTCATTGCGTATTTGACCCGGTTTCTTCCTTTATTCCGGAGGCTGTCCATTAGAGCACCTTCGTCCTCCTGCAAGGTGAGAGCGACCGTGTTTCGGTTAAAAATAGGCGTTAAAGCATCATAATCCCGATCGTTTCGGATAAGCGGATGAAAGCGGACAAATTCAGTGACGATGTTTTGCATCTTGCAATATTCACCAAACAGATACTGAAAGGTTTGGAAATGTTTTTTTCGTTCCTGCTCATCCGTAATATTGGTCAGCGGCCCTCCATAGCCGTATGGAGTTGTCACGTCATACAGCTTTTCCTGAACGTCTACGTGCAAGCGGGCACAGTCAATTTCCCTCAGCAAGTAAGGGTAGCAAATACAGCTGTCGCCTTCTTCATAAACGAATAGCTGCGCCTGTCCTTCTTGATTGTTTTCATAGATGTGGCAATACTCCGCTGTAAAATACACATCTGCACGAGGCATTTTTTTCATGTAATGCTGCCATTGCTCTTTATCCTGGATGCCAAGTACTTTAAATAACATTCCTTCACCCCATCATCTTATTTTACTTTATCTGTTTTTCGAGCCGAACACTGGTGCTCGCTTGTTTCCATCCGTCACCCATTTCTACTTCGTCTGCACGAATCATAAATAATGAACGGCACCGATCAAGCTGGGAGAGAATGTTATAATATTCGGGATCTCGTTCTTCGGCTGTCACGCGGAAATACGAATCTTTCAGCCGGTTTACTTGAGACTGGCCATTTTTCGTCTGGATATGAAATTGGGAAAAACCAAATTTTTTTTGGTGAGCGTCTGCCTTTTCCTGCTCTTCAATAACAAACTGAATAGGCGCTTCAGCAGCGGATCGATCGTTGCTGCCTGTAAACCAATGCATCCTGTTCGTTTTTTGAAACCCTGATCTCACGTATTTTTCAAGGGCTCGCTCGTTCCATAAAAAGCAGTCCAATCCAACAGTGGATAAATTCATGCTTTCGGCCATCTGTTCTGTATGGCGTAGAAGAAGCTCGCCGATGCGGCGTCCCCGCGCTTCCGGTTTCACACAAAAATTATTGATGAAAAGCCGGTCGGGCATGCGGCGCAATTCGATAAATCCAAGCATTTCATCTCCGTCATAAGCGCCGAGCAGCCTCATCGGATTACGAGGCAATGGAACGGACTGCTGGTACGCCAAAAATTTCGTATAGCCCGGACTCGAAAAAATCGTTAATGAATATGCAAGCGGATGTGCTGCGCCGAGCCATTCTTCTGTCCATTTTGAAATGATCGGCACATCGCGCTCTCGTACTGGAATAATCGGTAATTGTTGTTGACTCACCGCGATCCGCTCCCCCTCTTTGTCCCCCTGCTCATTACGGAAACATGCTTTTCAACTTCCACATGGCGTAATTTTGATGATGAAACTGATGGCCATCGACTGCTATAAGCCACTGTTTATCCGCTAGTTTCAAATGATCAATATGGTGCATACCATCTTCCCGCCAATCCCCAGCCTCACCGCTGCCTTCCAAAATGACACCGAGTTCTTTTTCGGCATACACCGTTTCAGACAAGTCTTGCACTTGGAATACCTTGACTGAATATCCATAATACGGTCCGTCATCCTGGACGTATCGGTAAATGGTTCCATCTTCGACCACTACACGGCCTCCTGGTCTGGAATTGCTTAAGTCATTTGTAATGAGCGGGCTTTTCGCATGCTGTGTCCACTCCCCATGGAGCTCGTCAGCGTAAAACAAATGCAGCGTTTCATTATCAAGCCCTGCCGTATACATCCACCATTTGTTTTCATATTGAAAAATGGAGGCATCGGTATATGGGCCGCCGACTAGCTGCTTGACCCGTTCCCATTTATACGGAAACTGCGTGGCTTTATAAAGATAAATGCCGCCCGCTTCTACTGACTCTGGAATCATGTAATAGCTGTTTTCATGCTTGAAAACATGTGGATACGAAAGATGAAAGTCTTCATTCAGAACGATCTTTTCGTACTGCCATTTCTCCCCGTCTTTGCTTGTTGCAAGGCCAATATCTCCTTGCTTTGTTTCTTGATTGAGCACTTCGAAAAATAAATAATAGGTCCCTTGGTCCTCCATCAAGAACGGATCCGCTACAAAATCGGCCGTCACATCCGTCACGTCTTCCGGCTTTAACACAGGATTCGATAAATTGCCCACTTGACTCGCGCTTGTGATCGGCGCATTTGTTTTAAGGACATGAATCGACCAAATAGCCGGAGAATATTTTTTATTGTATGCAAATCCAGCCATTACACTGGAGACGACCAGTATACCGGCCATCATTACTGTTTTTGTCTTTAACATAGACCATCCCCCTCTTTTCACGTCGTGACCGTTTTCTCAAGAGCAATTCGCTCTTTAAGCTTCGTCAAGAATGTGTGGCATTTTGCTTCCGCTTCTTCGGCGCTTGTACCGGTAAACGTGACATGACCGTAGTGATTTCGCCCGGACCTGAGCTTTGACACTGTCTGGCCCGACTGGATATCCACCTCGAGGTTGACCGGCTTAAAGTCGTCTACTAGATCCGCATAATCTTCCAATCGGCCGATGACTCCATCTTCAGAGAAATTCAGCATTTCCGCAGCGACTGGCTGGCTTTGAATGTGCGGCGGACATGTAATCGTTTCGCCTGCCGCCAGCTGCACTGTCATCGTGACGAGATCAATTCCGGCGTACACTTCTACCAGTTCTGGAAGACGGGTGGCGGGAATTCTTGCGCCAATTTCGATTAAATATGGCACACCTTGTTGATTGATAATTAAATCAATATTGGTCGGTCCATTATCAATTCCAAGGCTGCTCAAGGCTTTTTCACACTCTTCTTGAATACGGACCACTTGCTCTTTTTCTAAAAAAGATGGGAATGAATGACCGACCGGAATCATATTTGACACCTTATCATTGTGGACGAAACAATACTCCATCCGTCCATTCATACAAAAACCAAATGCTCCGACTTCCATCCCATCGATAAACTCTTCGACAATGACACGGCCGCTCCGGCTGCTTTGCAGCGCTTTTTGCACTGCTTCTTTTACTTGAGCGGGACCCGATATTTTTGTAATCCCCTGGCTGCCTGATCCGTCAGAAGGCTTGACGATATAAGTAGATGCCCCAGTCATCCAAAGCCTGTCTTTTAATGCTTCCATGTTCGTTCCGCTATCCGCTTCAAAAAAAGCTGGTGAGTTCACGTGATGCTCTGCGTAGCGCTTTCTCATTTTATATTTATCTGTCATCAGTTCAACGAGACCCGCTCCCTGCATTGGCAGACCCAATCGTTCATTGGTATAGCAGCTCGTCGGCACCGCCACATCGTTCGACATCGTCATGGAACCAACGATTTCGTAATGACGGGCCACATGCTCCACTGCCTCGAAATTCGTTGTATCCACCTGTTCAAAAAAATCGGCAAGTGATGCCCCGGCGCAAGCCGGATCCCGGTCGACCACCACGACATTCATACCGAGCTGTTGCGCTTTTTGAATGGCTGCAAGCTGCCCGGTACCACCGCCAAGAACCATAAAATTCTTTTTCACATTTATCCGCTCCCCTGATTCGAATTGGTCTTTCCTGCTACTCGGTCCTCATGCGATACTCTGGAAAAAAAGCAGCCTGCTCCCATTCGATCCCGCCTGACAGCTGAGCAGAAAGTGTTTGATAAACCGATTCCAGGTGAACTTTTTTACCGATTTTATAGTGTCTCAGGCTTTTGGAAAATTGCTGCTTATAGGCAAACAATGAATCTCCTTTTTCTTTGCCGCCGCCGTGGTCCAGAATGCGGCAGCCATTTTCTTTTGCCCAAAGAATGGATTCGTAGCGCAAATTACAGTTCGGGCAAAGCGAAAGGTGCTCTTTTAACGAGGCACTTAAATGAATGGTGGCAAACCCGCCGCTCCTCAGCATCAGATTGGCTGAAATAACCTGGCCGCTGTGCATGGCAAATGCAAGCGTCACGTATGGCGCCAGTGACTGGAAATAAGATTGAAAAAAAGAAAGCGGAAAGTAATAAAATAACGACGCATGTTTTTTATCCATCGTTTCTGTGTAAATGTTGTAAAAAGTCGTTACATCGGCTGGCGTAATATCTTTCCCGTCGATAAACAGTACTTCCACTTCATTTTTTTTACTTTTTTTAATGCGCCGCTTTTTGCTTGAAGTGGTGTTTGCCCATATGTCTTCTTTAGACAAAAGCAAATCATTGTAGACAATTTCACTAATGGGTGTCACCTGCATGTGCGCGCGAAGCCCGTCATCATTATCCATGTATGGATGAAATCGGATGAATTCGCTGACGATCCCCTCTGATTGGCAATAGCGGCTGAACGTCTTCCTAAATCGGCTGACAAATCCCTCATTTTCTTGAAGATTTTGTTTAGAATAAAGCGGGCCGCCATATCCATATGGTGTCGCGATATCAAAATAAGCCCGCCCATCGATTCGTTCAGAGATATTCCGAAGCAAATAGGGATACAGCACGTACCGCTCACCATTTTCCTGATACACAAACAAACGGGCTCTTCCTTCTCCACGCTGTTCATACAGGTCCAAATAGTCGGCTAAAAAAAACACATCATACGTCTCACACGCTTTCACTAAACCGTTCCACTTTTCTCGTTCTGATCCATTTAACAGCTGATAGGCTGTTGTTTCCCCGATCATAAAAACACCTCCTTTTCCTCGCCGCTACGCTTTTTTATTAACTTGGTTTAATTGTGTATCGCTGTTCTCTGGATGATGGACATGTTCTCTTTGCACAATTTTGTAAATAGTTAAAATGAAGATTTTCAAATCAAGTCCAAGGCTGTAATTTTCCACGTAGTCGATATCATAATGAATTTTTTCTTCCCAGTTTAATGAGTTACGGCCCATAATTTGTGCGTAGCCCGTTATGCCTGGCAAAAATTGAAACCGGATTTTCTGTTCTCCAGAATAGCCATCGATCGTATACGGATAATAAGTAAGCGGCGGCCGCGGTCCAATAAAACTCATTTCTCCTCTTAAAATATTAAACAACTGAGGAAGTTCATCTAAACTAGTAACCCTTAACAACTTTCCTGTTTTTGTAATGCGGTCATCATTTTCATTTTGAAAAATCCCTCTTCCTTTGGACTCTGCATCTTCCACCATCGTTCGGAACTTGTAAATTTGAAAGACAGTTCCATTTTTGCCGAGCCGTTCCTGCTTAAAAAAAACGGGTCCTTTTGAATCAACTTTAATCGCAACGCTAATCACAAGCAGCACACCTGAAAGAACGAGCAGCGCTAAGAATGCAAACAATATATCAAGTCCTCGTTTGACCGCCAGCTGAATCATCCGATTTCCTCCTGTCTGAAAACGTGCGGAAGCCCCCGAGCCGCTTTCGTATAAATATGTTCCATTTCTTTTAAAATAAAGGTTGTATCGTACTGTCCGGACAGTTCCCAACTCTTCTCGCCCATCTTATCAAGGATACTGCGACGGTTTGAAAGCGTTTCAAACGCCTTGACGGTTTCTTCCACATTACCAAGGCCGACCACAAAGCCATTTTCCCCATGAACGACCATGTCACGGTTGCCTCTCACATCGGTTGTCACAATCGGCTTTCCAGAAGCCAGCGCCTCCATAATCGCCCGTGGCAGCCCTTCCTGCTTCGAAAGCAAGGTGACAACATCTGCCGTTTCAATCAGCTCTGGCACATCTTTTCGAAAGCCGAGAAACTGAATTTTTTCTGAAAGACCAAGACGATCTACCATCGCTTTCAGTTTTTCTTCCGATTCTCCATTTCCAACGAGCAAGCATGTGACCGGGACGTCTGTTTTTAGCTGCCGGACCGCTTCAATGAGCTGCACCTGATTTTTCCGCTCACTTAATTCCGCCACACAGATGATGACAAAATCGGTTTCCCCAATTCCCAGCTTTTCTCTCGTTTCTTTTTTGCGCTGTTCGCTTTGACTGCCGAATCCATATCCATCTCGATCAACACCGACGCCTTTGACAAACAGTACTTCTTTTTTCACCGGGAACCGCTGCGCCCTTCGAAAATCTTCTTCATTAATGGTCACGAGGTAATCCGTATACTTGGCCATCAGCCGTTCTATCGGATAAAAGGTAAGCCAATTTTTAAGCGGCGCCCCTTCGAAAAAATGAAAGCCATGTGCCGTATATAAAACAGCAGGTACGTTGCTTTTTTTAGCAGCAATACGGCCAAGCACACTGGCAACCGGCGTATGAACGTGCACAACTTGAAATCTCTCTTCTTGAAAGCTTTCGGTCAACTGTTTCAGCGCCCGGAAATTATCAAGCTGAAATGGGGACCGCTGAAATGAAATATCGTGGCACGTGACACCGATCCGCTCTATTTCTTCTTTGCCAATGTCCGCAAGTGCATAAGCATGAACATCAAATCCGTGAAGCTGAAACCATTTCATATATGGGATATGAAACGCGGCCAAGTGACGATAAACAGACGCGACAAAGGCCACTTTTGGCTGAACGGCTTGTTCCATCATGTTCTGTTTCCCCCTTACACTGCCTGTGATTGTTTTTTGAGTACCTGCTTATAAAGCGCATCCCATCGTTCGGCGACACGATCGAGTTCGAACATGGTCTGCATGTACTTCTGACCAGCCTGTCCCATTTGCTTCCGGCTTTCTTCATCCATTTGAAGCAGGCAAAGCATTCCTTCCGCTAACGCATCATGGCTTCTCGGCTGGACGATAAAACCGGTTTTGCCTCTGACCACTACTTCTTTGTTTCCTCCAACGTTTGTACATACAATCGGCAGACCGACCGAGGACGCTTCCTGCAGCACGAGCGGCATTCCTTCCCAGTCTGACGACATCACATAAGCGTCTGATGCACTCATCACGTCTGGAATGTCCGAACGATAGCCGAGAAAATGCACACGTTTTGAAATACCGAGATCCACTGCCATTTCTTTCATTTCCTCAAGCAATGGACCAACACCAACGAGCAGCAGCTCGTTATCTGGCTTTTTTTGCAGCACCCGTCGAAAAGAGTTTAGAAGATTCGGGTAATTTTTTTGCTCATCAAATCGTCCAACGGCAAGCCACGTAAAGGTGCTGTCCGCTATATTTAATTGGCTGCGGATCGCCTCGCGTGCCCCTGGTGTTCCTTGATACAGCTTCGTGTTCACTCCATTTGGCAAAAACAGCAGCTTCTCTGGCCTAGCAGCCCCGACATTCACAAAATGTTCCCGTGCCGTTTCACTAATGATCGTCAAGGAATCCGTTAAGCCATTTGTCATCTGCAGCAGCCGCTCCCGATTGCGGCCGCCGATGTTAATATTATGAATCGTATTAACGAGCTTAATGTTTGGGTGAAACAGCTTCATCAGCCGTCCGAGCAAATTGGCGTGATACAAATGTGAATGAATAAGCTGAATTTTTTCGTTTTTCACGATGCGGTTCAGCTTGGCAATCGCCGCGACACTAGGCCGGCCGCGCTTCATATCAAGCGAATAAACGGTAATGCCGTCCTGTTGAAGAGTATGGCCAACCGGCCCAAGCGGCAAGAGTGACACGACAACCGGATGACAGGTTGACTGTTTCTCACGCAGCGCTTTAATGACTTGATAGACTTGCATTTCAGCACCGCCTGTATTTAAGCCGGTGATAAGAAAAAGAATCGGAACCATTGTTTCTCACTCCTTTACAAGTTCAATCTTTCTCCACGGATGAAGCGCGAGCCTGGGATGCCACTTCGCTGATTCAAGGGCAATTAATCCGAACAAGAGCCACGTTGGCTTGCGCATTTCCCACGTTAAAAACATCGTCGCAAGCCCCCAAATAGCCATCAGGCTCAGAAACAAAGCGGCTTCCAAATACGTCGTTTTCGAGGCGGTGTAAAGAAAAAGAACAATCATCACGAGAAAAAGAAGTAGTCCGATCAATCCCGTTTCCGCTACTACAGCAAGCAGCGTATTATGGCTTACATCGCGCGTATCAATGAGTATTTCCATTGCCCTTGGATAAGCACCCGCGCCGATGCCAATTATCGGCTGTTCTTCAATCATGTCAATGCCGGCCATCCAAAAAGTCCCCCGGCCGTTTAAGTCACCCTGGCCGACATCTTCTCCAATCGTTGCAATCCGTTCCAGTGAATCGGCCGGTACTGATTGAACGCCATAGGTAACGCCCGCCGCTAAAAATAACACAATGAATACTTTTATCGGTTTCGTCAAACGGCTGAATGTTAGTACGACATAAAACAGGCCAATCATGCCGACAACAAAGGCCGTGCGGGAAGCGGTTAAACTAATTGTCCACATGGCCATCGCCAAGTAAGCGGCATTCAAAAAGCGGAAAAACCAGTTTTTCTGTTTCATAAACAAATACCAGGCAATCGGCATGCCGAGCGCCAGCATTACACCAAGGTCATTCGGGTCAAATCCTTCCGCTGAATACCGGCCATATGTCACCTGATCGGCGGATAAATAATTGGAAATCGTGCTTGCCACCGCTATCCATGCACCCAGCACATACGCTTGAAGCAAAATATTCATTTGGGCGTCTGTGCGAACAAGCTCCCAAATCAGCCAGACCATAATGAAAAGCTGTGCATACGTCTTAATACGGATCAGCGTGAAATCAGGATCGACCGACCAGACAATAGTGAGACTGCTCCAAACAATAAAAGCAAGCAATGCATAATGAATAGGTGCTAGCTTTCGATACGTGCCGTTTTTCACAACAAGCAGCACCGTCAGTAAAAAAGCGAGAATACCGATCGGCCGGACAATGGTGCCAAGCCCTGGCAGCACGACGGCGTTTTCCCATGGTATAGCAAATATCGTCAACAATAAGAAAAGAAACGGAATGTGTTTCACTGTCCTCCCCACCACTCTATAAAATGTCTAAATATTGGCGTGAAACGTTGGTTTTCCAGAATGGCTCATACGATTCGCTATTCGTCCCGTTATCTGGCATATCCAGCCGTTCTTTCATCGCCTGAAACAGCGCTTCGCTGTCTTCAATACGAACGAGTGAACCGTACCGTCCGCCTTGCAAAATTTCTCTTGGACCACTCGGACAATCGGTTGAGACGACTTCCGTTCCGCAGGCGAGCGCTTCAATCAATACCGTCGGCAGTCCTTCACTTAAAGAAGAAAGAACGAATAAGCGGGCATTTTTCATGTAGGCATACGGATTGTTCACAAAGCCCGGCAGCTGTACATCCTGCGAAATCCCAAGCTCTATGATCAGCTTTTCCATTTCCGCCCGTTTTTCTCCTTCACCGAGAATAATCAGCCGCGCCGGCCGTGTTTTTCGCAGCTTCGCAAACGCTCGAAGCAAATTCGGAAAATCTTTTTCTGGCGTTAACCGCCCAACAGCAAGAAGAACAGGCGGTTCGCCATCCGCAAACCAAGGGTGGTCAATCGGTTCAGCGGCTTTTTCTATAAGCCGCTCGTCTACGACCGGATTGTAGATTACCTGTACTTTTTCTTCGGGCAGCTCAAGTCTCTGCATCGCATCCTCCGCCACACCTTGTGACACGGCAACAACTTTATCAGCCCGTTTATAGCTCCATTTCATTAGCGACGGTATCCATTGTGTAACAAATCGTTTTTTCTTTACTTTGGAAAGGTGCGTTAAATTGTTATGAATACTGACAATTGTCCTGACATTTACATTCGCTATCGTCACCGCACAGATGGCAATAATATTTGTATGATCCAGCGCCGACAGCACCGACTGCGGCCTGTTTTCTTTTAAATACCGGATTAATGGAAACAAGCTGTACAGCACCCTTGATGTATCCAGGTCGACAATATGTATATTGGCCGGCACTTGGTCCATATACTCGCCTGATGCTTTTGCCAACACGAGATCCACGTGATGTTCCTGTTCCGCAAACTCTGACGCCAGACTCAGCATGACCCGTTCCGCTCCTCCCCCAACGAGCGAAGGAAGAAACAGCGCTACTTTCTTTTTTTCCATTGTGTTCACCCCTTTACTTTCAGCTTCAGCCGATCAATCGTGATCGCACTTCGAACGCCTTGAATATTGAACACCCACATACTTGCTGCGTAAACCGCTGCCCCAAAAGCAACTTGCAACAGAAATGCGGCTACTCCTTGAATATGATGAACTGGATACAAAGCAGCCAGCATAATCCCTGTTGACGACACCACTTTGAACACTTCTTTTCTCGGAAAAGGAAGAGAGAAGTGAGCTTTTCCCAGCTGCCAGCTCATGAAAGAGGACACGGCATAGGCAGCGGCTGTCGCAGCAAGTGCGCCTTTAAGTCCGTATACCGGAATCCACCACACATTCAGCACAATGTTTAACAGCGATCCCGTGAACACAGACAGAATTTGCTTGCTTGTCTGCTTGCTTAATTGAAACGCCAAATCCAGATAAAACACTTTAAAGCCCTGCACGAGCGAGACGATAGCAATCCATGGAATGACCAGGCTGGCTGCTTCACGGTACGCTTCGCCAAAAAATAAACCGGACAGGTTCCCGCTAAGCATCGTCATTCCCCCGGCTGCCGGGAGAGCAATCGCCAGCAAGTAGACAATATTTTGCTCCATCCGGCTCTTAACTTCGGCCATGCGTCCTTTTTCCATTGCATGAATAATCAGTGGATAAGCCGCCAAATTGACAATCGTCATCATCAGAATGATCGTCTGCTGGGCAAAATCGTATGTGACGGCGTAAAGCCCGGCCGCCGCGGTGCCGCTTAGCCAGCCGAGCAGCAAACGGTCAGAGCTGTCGATGATAAACGCCATCGTCTGTGTTAATGTCAGTGGCAGTCCATACGTGAGGAGCTCACGGAGCATCTTCCAGTCAAACAGCCGAATATCCAAGCCCCTCCACACTTTCGGCATCACGACAGCGAGCGGAATAAGCGATGCTGCAATGGAACCAACGACTAACGCTTCTGCTCCGAGATGAAAAAACCAGATAGTTGCTAATGAGACCGTTAAGGTAAGGACCGCTTTGCTTACATAAAACCAGCCGTAGCTTTTCGGTGATAAATCCGCCCGGAAAATCTCCAGGTTAATTTCAAAAAAGCCGCTTACCCATAAGAGACAAAGACCGAGCAGCCAAATCGTTGAATAGCCGCTGTCAAATACACCAAATAGTGAAGCGGCAAAAACAAGCAGACCCGATACAGCTGAATACGCCGCAAAAGCGACCATAACGGTGCTTAAAAAACGCTTTCGTTCATGTTCGCTATAGGAGGGATAATAGCGAAGAACCCCCAGCCGAAGCCAGCTTAATAATAATGAGTTGATCAAAGCGGCAACCGCGAGAATGATCGCGTATTTTCCGTATTGCTCCGGTGTCAGCAGCCGGCTGTAAAGGTAAATCGCCAGAAAATTCATGACACCCGGCATGCCTCTGGCGATAAAGTACGTAAGAAAATGGCCTATCATGATGCATCACCTATTTCGTCCGATGATGAAAAGCGGTCCTTTTATACGAATCGTTCTTCATATCGTTCTTTTTTCATTTCAGCCGCAACAAGTGCCGACAAGTAGTGCAGCAGCGGCTCCCGCAGCTCCTGCTTTTGCAGCGCAAACTCAATCGTCGTCTGGACAAAACCCATTTTCTCCCCGACATCGTACCGGCTTCCATCAAACTCATACGCAAATACTTGCTCAAACTGCTGCAGGCGGGCAATGGCATCCGTCAGCTGCACTTCGCCGCCGACACCGCGTTCTTGCCCGGCCAATAGTTCGAAAATTTTCGGTGTTAAAATGTACCGGCCCATAATGGCCAAGTCCGACGGCGCCTCTGCAACCGATGGCTTCTCCACAAGTTTTGTTACTTCGTGCAGGCGCGGGCCATGGGATTGCACCGCCGCAATGCCGTACCGGTTCACTTCTTCGTGAGGCACTTTTTTCACCCCAATGACGGAGGAGTTTGTTTTGTCATATATGTCCATTAATTGCTTCATGCAAGGTACCTCTGCTTGAACGATATCGTCCCCAAGCAGTACCGCAAATGGCTCATCGCCGATAAAATTCCGTGCGCACCAGACCGCATGACCAAGCCCTTTCGGCTCTTTCTGCCGAATATAGTGAATATCGACCATTGTAGAGATCATGCGGATTTCCTCAAGCAGCGCAAACTTTTCTTTTTCAAGCAAGTGGCCTTCCAATTCAAAGTGATGGTCAAAATGATCTTCAATCGCCCGTTTGCCTTTTCCCGTGACAATAATGATTTCATCAATGCCGGATGCGATTGCTTCTTCCACGATATATTGAATTGTTGGCTTATCGACAATCGGCAGCATTTCTTTCGGCATCGCTTTGGTCGCCGGTAAAAATCGTGTCCCAAGACCGGCAGCAGGAATGATCGCTTTTCTAATTCGGCTCATAGAGTCCCCTCTTTTCGTCATTTAGTGAACAGCTTGCCGTTGTACATAGACCCGTTCGCAGCTTGCGGCTTCACTGGTTCAATTTTCGGCTTTTTAAATAATTCCACCAAAAGCGCAATCCCCATGGAGATGACCAGCCCTGCTAAGAAAGCAACAATCATATTTAGAAAAGGCTTCGGCTTTACTGGACTCATCACATCGGCTTCACCGCCCGTTTCCAAGAGCGATATTTGGTTTTCCCCGTAAATTTTCGTAATTTCCTGATTTAATACTTTAGCTGTTTCATTTACAATGTTAACTGCTTCATTTTGATTTTCGGCATTTGCTTTAATCTCAATAACAAGCGATTCGCCCACCCGGTCAATCGTTACTTTTTCGCTTAACTCGCTATATGAATCGCTCAAGGATAAATTGTCGATCACTTGGTCAAGCACCTGTGGGCTTTGGGCGATAACCATAAATGTTTCAAACAGCTTAAAGGATGTTTCCATTTGATAAAAAGACGTAGCAGCATCGCCTGTTTCTGCAGCCGTTTCAGGGTCTAATTCGTTAACCAGTACTTTAGCCGTCGCTTGGTATTCCTGTGGCAGGACAAAATAGCTGACTAAGCCTGCACATGCTGTTAAAAATAAAGTAATCCCGACAATGATTGGCCATCTTTTAACAAGAACCCGAAAAATGTCTCCAATTTGCTTCTGCTCAACGCTCATCCTATACACGCCTTTCATCTGCTTTTTATGTTTATTAGTTTGATTGAAAAGATCTTGCCTTTTGATAACCATTTGGATTTTGCACTTGCCAGCGCCATGCATCACGGCACATGTCCTGCAGACCTCTCGTTGCTTCCCAATTCAATTCTTTTTTAGCTTTTTCAACGTCGGCGTAACAAACCGCCGCATCACCTGAGCGCCTGCCTTGCACGCGGTAGGGAACCGGATTTCCATTCACTTCCTCAAACGTATGGATGACATCTAACACGCTGTACCCTTGTCCAGTGCCAAGGTTATATGTATGATAGCCCGGCTCAGCGGTTTTTTTCAGCGCTTGAATATGGCCAAGCGCAAGATCAACGACGTGGATATAGTCTCTGACTCCTGTCCCATCGTGTGTCGAATAATCATCGCCGAATATGTTCAGTTCCGGCAGCTTTCCGACCGCCACCTGTGTGACATACGGCATTAAATTATTCGGCCGTCCCGCCGGATCTTCCCCAATCATGCCGCTCGGATGCGCCCCGATCGGATTGAAATAACGAAGAACAATGAAGCGCCAGGCCTGGTTAGAGCGGTAATGATCTGCAAGCATTTCTTCAATCATCAGCTTCGTCCGTCCGTACGGATTGACTGCACTTAAGCGGGCCTCTTCATTAAGAGGCATCAGATTGCCCGTGCCGTAGACAGTCGCTGATGAACTAAATACGAGCTTGTGCACATTGTATTTGTCCATCACCTGAAGCAAATGTAGTGTGCTCATTAAATTTGTATAGTAATACCTATTTGGCTGCTCAACCGATTCTCCAACCGCCTTCAGCCCCGCAAAATGAATGACGGATTCAATCGAATGGCCGGTAAAAATAGTTTCGAGCATCGTTCGGTCCAGTAAATCCCCTTTATAAAACGTCACTTTTTTGTTCGTCAGCGTGTGAATCCGGTCCAGCACGTCCAAGCTGCTATTTGATAAATTGTCGATGACAATCACATCATGACCGTTTTCCAAAAGCTCCACACACGTATGGCTGCCAATATACCCTGCACCACCTGTCACAAGTATCGCCATGTCCGCCCTCCTTATTTGTTAAATCGAAGTTTATACTGTGTTTGAATAACTTCAATCACCCGGTCTTGTTCTGCTTCTGACATGTTTGTTCCGGATGGAAGGCAAATACCGGTCGCAAACAATTGGTCTGAGACGCTTTCCTCCTCCCGGTGAGAAAAGTATTCACAGCCTTTAAACAGCGGCTGTGTATGAAGTGGCTTCCAGATGTGGCGTGCTTCAATGTTTTCTTTCTCCAGCGCCACGATCAATCCGCTGACACTCATGCCGGTCACCGTTTCATCCATTATCAATGTGGTCAGCCACCGGTTCGATCGGCTGCCGCTGATCTCATCAGCGAACTGAACCCCTTCAATCGACCGCAATGATTCTTTATAACGAACAAAAAGAGCGCGTTTAGCCGCTACACGGTCATCGAGCACCCCCAGCTGCGCGATACCGATTCCCGCGAGCAGATTGCTCATCCGGTAATTGTAGCCTGTTTTCTGATGCTGATAGTGTGGGACTGGCTCTCTTGCCTGCGCCGCTAAATTTCGTGCTTGCTCGAGCCGGTCTGTGTCGTTTGAAACGAGCATGCCGCCACCTGATGTCGTAATAATTTTATTTCCATTAAACGAATAAACACCAAATTCCCCCATGCTGCCGCTTTTCTGGCCCATATACTCCGAGCCAAGCGATTCTGCCGCGTCTTCAATGATCGGCACCCCATAATGACGGCAAATCGAGACCAGCTCATGCATTTTGGCACTTTGTCCGTATAAATGAACGATAATAACGGCTTTTGGAAGCTTGTTTTTCTTTTTTGCTTCATATAATGCCCGTTCCAGTGCCTGCGGTGACATATTCCACGAATCAGCATCTGAATCAATAAACACCGGCTCTGCACCCGCGTAGACAATTGGATTGGCACTTGCGACAAACGTCAGTGTAGAGCAAAAAACGACATCCCCTTTTGACACATTAAGGAGAATTAGGGCCAAGTGAATCGCTGCCGTGCCGGAATTCACCGCCACACTGCCTTTTGTGCCCGCATATGCAGACATCCGTCTTTCAAACTCGTCCACATTCGGCCCTAAAGGCGCGATCCAATTTGTTTCAAACGCTTCATTTAAATATTGCTGCTCATGACCGCTCATATGAGGAGGAGATAAATAGATTCGTTTTTCACTCGTTGAAATAAGAGCCATTTTGTTCACACTCCATGTTTAATTTGATGTTACTGGATAGCCGCAATCAAATTCGGCTGATTTTTCACCCGGTGATGGGCGATATCCAGCAGTAATGCCT
This sequence comes from Domibacillus sp. A3M-37, assembly GCF_024213455.1. Classification (NCBI taxonomy): domain Bacteria; kingdom Bacillati; phylum Bacillota; class Bacilli; order Caryophanales; family Bacillaceae; genus Domibacillus; species Domibacillus sp. A3M-37. The sequence continues at coordinate 575,428 of NZ_JANAVL010000001.1, forward strand.
CCAGCGCACATTCTTCGAGCATCGCGAACTCCGTCAGCAAGTATTCGACCCATTTCATATTCTGCCTGGTGGATTTGCCGATGTGGATTTTCGGATAAATTTGCTCCTCATGAATTTCATTCGTATTCAGCAGCTCTTCATATAGCTTTTCACCCGGCCGCATTCCTGTATACCGAATGCCAATTTCATCAATGGTATAACCGGACAGCTGAATCAAATTTTTCGCCAAGTCCACAATCTTCACCGGCTCACCCATATCAAGGACAAAAATTTCACCGCCTTTTGCAAGTGCGCCCGCTTGAATAACAAGCCGTGACGCTTCTGGAATTGTCATAAAATAACGCTCCATATCCGGATCGGTAATCGTGACTGGTCCGCCCCGCTCAATCTGGTTTTTAAAAAGCGGAATGACGCTGCCGCGGCTGCCAAGCACATTCCCAAACCGAACGGCCACAAAATTTGTGCTGCTGATCCGGTCCATATGCTGCACAATCATTTCTGCGACACGTTTCGTCGCCCCCATTACACTGGTCGGCTTTACCGCTTTGTCGGACGATACCATGACGAAATTTTCCACCTTATATTCCGCTGCCGCTTCCGCCACATTTTTCGTGCCGATCACATTGTTTTTAACCGCTTCATGTGGATTGATTTGCATTAGCGGTACATGCTTATGCGCGGCTGCGTGATAAATGACTGCTGGACGATACCGGCTCATTACCTGGAAAATCCGCTCCCGATCTTGTATATCAGCGATGATCGGAATCAGGTCGAATTCTGTTCCAATCTTTTCTCTCAGCTCCATTTCAATGGAATAAATGCTATTCTCCCCGTGTCCGAGCAGCAACAGCTGTGACGGCTTAAACTGGCAAATCTGCCGGCAAATTTCCGAGCCGATTGATCCGCCGGCCCCTGTGACAAGCACCACTTTTCCTGTCACCGATTGGGCAATATCATCTGTATTCAGCGTTATCTGCTCCCGGGCAAGCAAGTCTTCCGGCTGAATATCTTCAAGCTTCGGCACTGGTCCTTTGTCTACAATCAACTGCTCCAGCCGCGGTAAAATTTGCGTCTTTACCTCTGTTTTTAAGCAAAGGCTGTAAATGCGATCCAATTCTTTTTTACCGAGCGATGGAATCGCAATGACGATATGCTCAATATGATGCGCCTTGACCACTTCTTCTATTTCATCTGCGCCTCCGACAATCGGAATGCCCAGCAGCTGAAGGCGGTGTTTTCGTTGATCATCGTCCACAAAGACAGCCGGCACCAAGTTTGTAAAGCGGTCTCGCAGCAGCTGCCGAACCACCATTGTCCCGGCAGAGCCGGCGCCGACAATGAGCGTCCGTTTTTTGCGCTTGCTTTTAATCAGTTCCACATCCCGCAGCATCCTATCAGAAAAGCGGGCCGTTCCTATTGTAAGCAGGAGGAGCATCCAAATGACGATCATCAAGCTTGCGTCTGCTGTGTTCGTAAACAGCCACTGGACAATGGCTGTTGCGGCCACGGAAAATGTGATGGTTTTAAACAGCGCCATCATTTCTCCAATACTTGCATAGGACCACGCTTTGTTGTATAAACGGTAAAGAATCGAAAACGCATGATAGCCTGCTAACAAAAGCAACGCTGTCACAAGCGTTTTGCCAACTTGTCCATCCACAATCAGCTTTCCTGTAAAAACAGCAGTACAGACAAGGAACGTATCCACCAGCGACATCATCATAATTCTTTTTCGATAGTTCATAGCTGTCCCCCACATTCGTATTGGCAAGTTCTATTCATCTGGTCAATCTTTTGTTCTTTATAAAAAACACTTTCGTTCTTTATAAAGAATATTATAGAGAGTCCCTCTTCATTTGTAAACCATTATCTCGCTTTTTCATTTCCATTCTTTTCTAATAATTTTGTTCACTATAAAGAACGATTTGTAAAATGAGTATAGCATATGATTTCAAAAGGTATAATAGTTAATTAGACTCATTTGTTCTATATTAAGAACGAAACCTGTACTAAAACAAGCATTTTTCTATTTTTTAAATATCTTATTTCATTTTCGTGCGTTATAATGAATATCAATTGCTGAACAAAGGAGTGCGAAAAAATGATAGGGGTTAAAATCAAATATTTACGTATCCAACAAGGATATTCTATTACCCAGCTTGCAAAAAAAGCACAAATATCGAAATCCTACTTATCATATTTAGAAAAAAATCCTGAAACGAACCCTTCTCTTCATATCATTTCAAAAATAGCTGCCGCACTGGACACTTCCCCGAACTATTTTATTGAAGAAACGAAGAATGAAGGAAGCAAGGAAATAAGTCAGGAATGGATGGATTTATTTGAAGAAGGGATTACAAAAGAAGATTTTCGTGAATTTCAAAAATACTTAGAGTTTATAAAGTACAGGAAATCTCATTAAATACAAACAACCCGGCACATGAAGGCCGGGTTCCGTGCAAATCCTATTCTTTTATTTGAAGAAAGAATCATAGGGCTTGCTTATTTTTTACTCTCTATTAAAACATTCACCGATTTCCCCATAAAAGAAGGAGCGGCATATGTTTTTCCGTATTGCGCAATGGTAATGACACCGTCAGCAATAGAAGCTATTCGTGGATTGAGCATTTTCCACGTAACAACGTGACTCACGTCAATCTTTTGTCCGTTCGATAAGAGAGCTGTCACGACAACCTTTTGCGCAGTTCCTGGCTTTCCAGCTATTTTTTTTGTGCTGGCAGCTAGGCTTTGTACACTTGAATCAACGGCGATTTTTGTGGTCTTTCCACCATATGAAGCACTAACGGATGTTTTCCCATAGTTTTGAATCGTGATAATACCTTGATTGACCGTTGCAACTTTTTCATTCTCTATTTTCCACTGTGCCGCTTCCGTCACATCTACTTTGCTTCCATTAGAACGCGTTGCCGTCAATCGGATCGATTTTGTATCCCGCGGCTTTCCTGTTACTCGCGTCGTGCTGGCAGTGATCGCCTGAACAGTTGAATCAATAGACAGCTTCACCGTTTTTCCACCATCAGCTGCCTGAATCACAGCCTTCCCAAATTGGTGAACGGTTATGATACCACCTTTTACTGTTGCCACACCCGGATTGCTTGATGTCCAGACCGCTTCCTTTGTCCGGTCCGCTTTTTGTCCGTCTTTATACGCAGCGGTAACAGCTACAGCTTTCGATTCACCCGGAAGCGCATAAATCGATGACGTATCAGCTGAAAGCTTCACGGGCACCGGACTGAAAGCAGCAATTGGTGCAGGTGTCGCTTGCATAAGGCCATACCCGTACAATGCATCTCTGCCCCCCGCGCCTAAATCCTTGCTCGTATCTGTCAGCATCGCACGCAGGCGCACGTTGTCCGTTGTTGGATTGGCCTGCTTCATTAATGCAAGCTGCCCGGACACATACGGAGCAGCCATCGATGTCCCACTCATCCGCGCGTACCCATTATTCAAGTAGGTGGCTGTAATACTTTCACCCGGTGCTGCGACATCTACCGCACTCCCCGTTGATGAAAAAGAAACACGCTTTAATGAAGAGTCAACGGCTCCAACCGCAATCGTTGAATTGTATCGTGCCGGATAATCCACCGTATCATCCGTCCCCGATGCAGAGCCGCCATTTCCGGAAGCAGCTACAACAAGAAGGCCCTTGGCGTATGCTTTATCCACCATTGATTGAAAAGCGGAGGAATGAGTCTGCGTGCCAAGACTTAAATTAATAATATCCATTTTATTCGTAATCGCCCAGTCAATGCCGGCTAAAATGCTCGACAAGCTCCCTGAACCATCTTTATTTAATGATTTAACCGCAAAAATTGCCGCATCCGGCGCCACACCTTTTGTCCCAAATCCATTATCTTTCGCGCCAATAATGCCCGCCACATGTGTTCCATGGCCATTATCATCCTGATAAGAGGTCGTGTAGGAAACAAATGACACCCCTCCTGAAATCGCTAAATCGGAATGGGTCGCGATCCCTGTATCGACTACAGCAACCTTGATACCTTTGCCTGTCAAGCCCGCACTCCAGGAAGCGGGCACATTCGTTGCCTGAATGCCCCAATCGAGCGTTTGAGCCGATGCATAAACGGTAATGTCTTTTTCCACTCGGATGACACTCTCATCCTGCTTAAGCTGCTGAACTTCATCAGCAGGCATCGTCACGGACGCAATTGGCAGCTGCTTAAACGTTTGGTCAATCTCGCCTTCCACTTCAGCGATCGCTTTCTTATCGACTTTTTCATCAAATATCACAATGACTTTTTGTTCCTCTTCATGCGCAGCAAGCGCGTGATTCAGACCAAAAGAAGCAACAATAAGGCCAGTGGCTGCTAAACTAGCTGCAGCTTTCTTCATGACAAATTTCCTCCCAGGTAACTGGCTGGCACACCAAACGGCTTAGCCCCTATAGTTTTGCGTTTCTGCATTTCCACAGATTTGCCTTTTCAAATTAAAGCAGGCAACAAACTGCTTACTTTTATATCGGAGGATGTTCAACAAACTAAAGAAGTTTTAACATATTTTTTCGAGTTAATACCGATAATTTCATAATTTCATAATCTAGCTTCCATTAAAGGGATTTCATTTCTCTTACTTACTTAACACCCGGTTGACCGATTGGTAAATCATATCAGCACCTTTTGGGGTCAAATGTGTACCTGACGAATCAATTAACCCCGAAGAAATGAGCCGCCGGTCCGTCACACCACCCGCTGCTGCACTCATGTTTTGATAGTTGTCAATGAGCGTCACCTTTTTTTCCTTCGCGACTTTTCGAATGATCGCATTGTACGAATCGTGCCATTGCCGGGCGCCGTTGTATCTCGTATAAAGTCTTTCATCATAGCGCTTGTAATAAAGCCCTTGTATGACAGGCGGTGTCGTCATGAGCACAACATGGACTTTTTTCGCTTTTAACGTATCGACAAAATACCGAATGTTTTGTTCAAACTGTGCTTTTGACACGCGTGCCTTGCCATTGTCATGAATAACCGCATCGTTTGTGCCAAACATGATCGTTACGACATTTGGACGCTTGTTTAGAACATCTTTTTGAAAACGGGCCCGCCCCATCACAGACGTATCGCCCCCTGCTCCTGCATTAACCGCACCGTATGTTTGCCCAAGCTTCGTCACCCATTTATCCTTTTGTGCGTAAGACAAATTTTGATTCCAGTTTGTTCCCTGTGTGTTGCTGTCGCCAAACGCCACGACAATTGTTGATTTTGACGTTTTCAGCTGACTTGATGGTACATATGCTTTTTTATTTTTAAACCGGATTTCCGACCAGCCGCCCTGCACTGAACCGTACACGTACAAGACTGTATATTTTGCCAGTGATCCTACTACTTTTGCGTGCGGGCTTGCATTGTCCCGTACGGTTAAAGAAGAAGAGATTACTTTAGCGGTTAACGGCTCAGCTGCTTTCACCGGCCCTCCAAACGCACTTATCAGTACGAAAAACAAAATCATTACTGCTATTATATTGTATTTCTTCAAAATAATATCCTCCACTTGCGATTGATAAAAATAAGAACATACTATTATAGCACATTCTAAGAGTCAGGATGGATGGTACTGGGAAAATTCTGACGATTATGCTAGCATTCTATAGGTAACCAAACCAGTTGGAGGTCATAAAATGATCACGCTTCATAATATAAAAAAAGCTTTTCATTCTAGCGGCAGCAAACAAGAGATATTGCGCGGGATTGATTTACAAATTGACCCAGGAGAATATGTAGCAATCATGGGGAAATCCGGTTCCGGCAAAAGCACGCTGCTTAACATACTCGGCGCACTCGATGCCGCTGATTCAGGTGAATACATATTAGCTGACAAACCGGTTCATAACATGCGGCAAAGCAAGCGAACCGCACTTCGAAATGCTGAAATCGGATTCGTCTTTCAGCAGTTTCAGCTTATTTCAAATCTATCTGTTTATCAAAATGTTTTGCTTCCGCTTACATACGGGCGAAAGCGGCTTGGCAAAAAGAAAGCCCGCGTCCTCCAGCTGTTAGATGAAGTTGGGCTAGCCGACAAAAAACACCAAAAGCCGGTCCGGTTGTCCGGCGGCGAAAAGCAGCGTGTCGCTATTGCACGAGCTCTCGTTAATGAACCAGCTATTTTATTGGCCGATGAACCGACCGGCAGTCTGGATGAGACAACAACGGAAAGCATTCTTCAGCTTTTTGACCGCGTTCACCAGCAAGGCACAATAATCATTGTGATTACACACGACCAGGAAGTAGCGGACCGCGCTGAACGCGTTATTCATTTGCGCAATGGGGTGTTCGCATGAAGCTATTTACTGCTTTCAAACTGGCTTGTTTTGGCCTCTGGTCCAACAAATTCCGAGTCATGTCTGCCATGATGGGGATTGTCATTGGCATGTTCGCGGTGATTGTCCTCATTTCTATTGCGGTCGGCGTAAAAGACACGCTGCTTAAACAAATGGGCAGCCTTGGAGCCGAGCAGATCCTTGTCATGCCCGGACGCATACTCGATTCCGCCAATGGCCAAAAAGATTTTTTGAGCGGAATGACAAGCGTCCCAAGCACCCTGACATATGATGACGCCAAAGCGGCTGAATCGGTGCCGAATGTGAAGTCTGTTACACCTCAGCTTGAAACCGTTTCGACAGCAGCGTACGGTGAACAGAATGTGCAGGCGATTCTTGTCGGCAGTACCGATCAATACAGCCGTATCCAGCATGCCGGTCTTTCGGAAGGCCGCTTTTTTACAGGAGAAGAACAAGATGCAAAAGCAAACGTCGTCGTTCTTGGCAGTAACATTCATGATGCTCTTCTCGGGAAAACAGCTGGGCGTAATTCAGGAAACGGCGGTACCCCTGTTGTAGAAGAAAAGCCTTGGTGGAAACGCGCACTGGATTCATTTATGACCGGCACAGTCGTTTCCGCAGCAGAAACAACATTAATTGGCAAGACATTGAAAATCGGCGATATCGACTACACAGTCATCGGTGTACTTGAGCCAAATGCCACGCTCGGTTCCAGCACCGACAATAATGTTATCATGCCAATTGAAACGGCCCTTGCTAACACCGATATGAACTACTTAAACAAAATGATTGTCGAAGCAAGCAGCACCGATGTGATCGATGAAGTTGACGGAGCCGTATTTTCAGCTATTAAACAAAATCATAATGAAATTGACTTTAGCGTGGTAAAACAGGATCAAATGCTCGGTGCGATTGATAATGTCACCACCATTCTACAGGTCATGCTGCTCGGCATTACGGCCACAGCTTTATTCATTAGCGGCACCGGAATTATGAACGTGATGATTATGTCCGTTCGGGAGCGTACGCGGGAAATTGGGATACGTAAAGCGATTGGTGCCAGCACATTCGAAATTATGGCGCAGTTTTTCTATGAAACGCTGCTCCTCTGTTTAATCGGCGGACTATTTGGCATCGGCCTCGGCTGTGCCTTTATCGAATTATGGAACTCCAGTATTGATGCCTTTACACTCGTCTTGCCGGCATGGGCGATTAAGCTCGCCCTCGGCTCAACACTTGTTATTGGCGGATTGTTCGGAATCTACCCGGCTTTAAAAGCGGCACGCATGAAGCCTAGCCGTGCGCTCCGGTTCGAATGAAACGAATATCTTATTATAGAGAATGGATCGGTTAAAAAAATAAGGGAAATGGACAGCTGGATTATCCATATATTAGTGTTTATTCAGCCATGAACAGGCCAAATCCAGCCGTTCTTCCCAAAAAAAGAGACTGGCTCTCCAGCCCACCACCGTAAATTCGGGGTAAGCTGGAGAGGCCAGTCCTTTTATTTTTTTAGAGGCGGTATAAAAAAATTTGGGTCGGTATCTGCGTCGCCTGGGTCGGAAAAATTTTTTTCCGGCCCAGGCATGCAAAAAACCGGCCCAAAATGAAAGATTCTGCCCCAAGAGAGCTATATTCTGCTCAAAAATTAGTTTTTCTCAAGCCCTTGGTTCAAAAAGATACTGAAATCCGCGCGCTTGATTGGTTCCCGCGGACGAAATGTTCCGTCTGGAAATCCTTGTGTAATGCCGGATGCAGCGAGTGCGTTAATCGAGCTGTATGAAAACGTACCGGCATAATTATCCGGGAAGTAGTTTTTCTCCGCTTCCGGCAGCTCGAGCGCCCGTTTCAAAACCGCAGCCATTTCAGCGCGGGTCAGCTGCGCCTGCGGATCAAATGTACCATCCGCACGGCCAAACATAATACCCGCTTCTGCTACAGCCGCGATGCTTCCATAAGAAGAATACGTTGCTGGAACGTCTGTAAAGCCTGGATTTTTCACACCGGCAACCGGAAGCTTCATCGCCCGCTGCAGCATAATCGCCGCCTGTACACGTGTTAACGTCGTCTGCGGCTGAAACTTACCATCCGGGAATCCGCTGATAACCGCTTGATTTACAAGCGAAGCAATATCCGTTTCCGCCCGGAAGCCAACCGGAACGTCGCGGAACAGTTCTTCTTTATACGATGTGCCATACACAGATTTCAGCGCATCCATGTACACACCCGGTTTTGTGACTGAAAGAGCCGAAAGCTTCGTCCAGCTGCTTTGCACTGGTACGCTTACATATTTCCAGCCGTTCCACGTAACTGTTCCAAATGACGCGTTGTGAGAAACACCTTTAGCATCAAGGAACGTCCCGGTAATTTGCGCACCATCCGCCTGGCCGTACACACGCATACTGACGAGTGTTGGACTGCCGGAAAGTGCAATGGGCTGAGCCGGCTGAGCGGTGCTGTCGACTTTCAGCGAATGGCTGCCGTCATACGCAACTGTTTTCACGGGTGAGACAGACCAGCCCGATTCCTCAAATGAATCTAATAAACTTGCTTTATTTTCAGGCGCCGCTTTGACCGTCACCGGAAGCCTTACTTCAGCGGTTCCTTTTTTCACCGAAATAAAGCCGGTGCCTGCTTTTGTAGCGGTAAAGGTCGTTCCTGAGACCGTACCGAGGTCAGATGTGATTGCCACATTTTCCACTTTCACTGGATTGCCGTATTCATCCATAATCGAGTCAATCTTCACGCCAACAGATTCACCAATCGAAAGCGCGGCGCCAGAGGACAACACTGCGTTAATCGTCGTCGGCACGCCTTTAGGCGCGGTCGTGATCGCCATTAAAAACGTGGAAACCGGCCGCTCGCCCCATACATCAGACGGCTTGTTTTGAATCGTTGCGGTAAAGTCGCCCGGTTCACGCGCCAGCATCGTTGTCGAACCGCCGCCATCCATGTTCAGCGCCCGGTCGTAGCCAAGCGACTGAATGTACGCCGCAAATTCCGACAAACTCATGCCGGTGCTGTAGCCAGACTGGCGTCCATCCACCGTAATAAAGGCCACTTTGTCACCTGTTTGATCAATCGCCACCGCTGTACGCGGCGCTTTTTCACGTGCTTTCGGGCTGTTCGGGTTCATGGTCAGCGCCACCTTGCCGTCTTTGACAAGCATCGGCCCGCTGCCAATCATAAAATCAGCCCCCTGCCACTTTTCATCCACATTAACAGACACCGACACCGTGTCGCCTATTTTCATTTGGCTAAGCGCTTCTGCTTCTGTCCCATGCGCGGACAAAACGAAGCCGTCCTTTGGAATAGCCGCTCCCTTCGCTTCTCCATAAGGACGGAATCCGATCACTTTACCCGTTAATGATTCACCAAATCGAAGCGACGGATCACCCGCACCCACTACAATCACTTCGTAGCCATACGGATTTGTTGTCGTCACACCTGCTGAGAAATTCGGCGTGTACACCATCGTCGTATTCGGATGGCGCTGCCCGTTATGTCCGGCCATCGTACCTGTCGCACCGTTGTGCGAATATGTAAACTGCGTCGAATACTGGTCGATTTGCCCTTTGCCATTTTTGTTCATGCCAAACGCAATCATCTGGCTGACAAACTCGTCTGCACTCGACTCTACCATTCCGCCGTTCACTAAATAATTATCGATCGCCACAAAATAAAGCGGCATCGGCTCCCGATTAAAAAACGATCCATTAATCGCGCCGATGACCTCATGCCCTTCTTCACTCGCTGCCAGCGCCTGCTTTGACGTCTGAACGAGCTTATTCAGCGGATCCGGCACGCCTGCTTCTACCTTTGTATATGGGTCCGTTGCATCAATCTCCATCACTCGAATGGACTGAGGCACCGTCCCATCCTCGACTATTTCTGTATATGTTACTCCATTCGAAACCGCAAACTCATCTGTCACCGCTGCCTGCGCAAGCGATGGGAAGACAAGCATTAACGCCAAAAGCCAAACCTGAAACCTTTTCATGGAAACCCTCCCTGCTTTTTGAAACTAGTATAGCATAGGAAGAATGAAAGACTAATAGACCGTTAGCGGTGTTTCGTGGCGATTAGCTAGTTTTCATGACTATTTCTATGTTTGCGTGACCAATCTATTGCGGCAATTATTACTTGAACAAAAAAGAGCAAAAGGGCCTTCTCAGCTTTTTTGTCACTTCTGCTGCAAAAAAACAGCAGCACAAACCATCGTCTTGGTCTTTGCTGCTAAACTTACATATATCATCTTTTTAATGTTTATCAATCATTCTTTATCAGTCAGAATATTCAAAATTTATCAGGTATGGCTTTCTCTGTATTGCTGGCGAAATGAGCTAACAGCCCGATATATTCTTTCTTTTCCGGGAATTTATACGTTTTAAATTTACTGGTTGTTTTCCCTAAGTCCACAATAGCCTCTGCAAATTTCACCCCGGCTACAACCCCATCAATGACGGGTATGCCCAGTTCTTTCTCTAATTCATTTGCAAATTCAGCCATTCCCGCACACCCTAAAAGAATCGCTTCTGCATGATCTTCTTCAAGGGCCCTTCTGCTTTCCTGCCTTAACATTTCCATCCCTTTTACAGGATCTTTTTCAAAATCAAGCACACCCATTGGCGTGGTCCGGACATTCACAACCCGGTGCCCCATTCCATACCCTTCCACAAGCTCCTCGATCATTGTTTTAATCCGCGGCAGCACCGTGACGACTGAAAATCGTGCTGCTAGCATGGAAGCCATATACATAGAAGATTCTGCTATTCCAATAACCGGCGCGGCAGTCACTTCCCGGGCAGCCTGCAAACCCGGATCTCCATAACAAGCAATGACATATGCATCTACCCCTTCGCTTTCTCCTTTTCTCACCTCATCAATGACACCTGGAATACTTAAATACTCGTCATAAAATGATTCAATTGAAGCCGGTCCCATTTTTGGACTAACCGCAATGATTTCTGTATCTTCCCTTTTTACACTTAACGCAGCATGTTCAATTCCTTTGGTCATTTCAATCGTTGTATTAGGATTAATAACTTTAATTTTCATTACATTGCCTCCTCATTTATTTTCACCTTTTCATCCAACTGATGTTTTAGCTCAATCTTTCCGTATATTTCCGGCTGGTAATATTTTTTCCCAATCCAGAATTTCATTAATGGATAATAGAGAACATTTGACACAATAAAAGCAGTGATGAATCCATAGTCAGGGAACATGTAAACAGTAATTCCAGCCGGAATATAGGCAATGATCGCAGCAGGGTTAATATTGTTCCAATATTTATACTGCCCTCCGGATCTGTAAAGCTCCTCCAAATTTAATTGGCGCTTTCTTAACAGATAATAATCACAAAACATAATACCGGCAATTGGCGCTAAAAGAGCAGAAATAGCAATTAAAATTTGAGGAAGAAAATCGGCAAATTGCCAAGGCTGTATCACTAACCCTATAATCCCTGCGATGATGGCCCCGTGTGTAAAAGAGATTTTCTTAGGGAAATAGTTAACCATGATGTAAGCAGGTGGAAGTAAATTTGCACTAATATTGGTTGACCACTGTGCAATAATGACAAACGCTAAACAAACCACCAAGATGAATGGATTTCCCTCTCCAAGCACTTCGGTCATAACTGCAATCGGATCCCAGTTCCCAGTTGCGACACCGCTTGTCATTCCAATGATAGTGAACAAAATCGTAGAACTTACCAGCCCTAGAGTGTGTGCTATCGCACTGCCTTTATTCGTTTTCAGCCAGCTGCCCATTCGATCTTGTTTATTCACTTTTAAGAACCGGGTAAAATCTGAAGCATTTAAAGCCATTGTAATGTACAGCCCCATGAAGACAACGACACCATAGCCAAGTGAGACACTGCCGTTTCCTTCTTGCGCAAATAAAGAGCTTAAAGAAGTATCGAATCTATTCATAATTAAATATTGCAGATAAATCCCTATAACCAATATACTTGGCGCTGCCAGCATTTCAAATAGTTTAATTGCTTCCATTCCCATCGCCGTATTAATAATTTGCACAGCCCCGAATAAAATAATTAACAAGGTGAGATTAGAATATCCAAATAATACTTTCATAATTTCATTTAATGCAGCAGCGCCCATCCACGTTTGAAATCCAAACCAAAAGATTGCCGGTACTGCCCGAACTGTCGCTGGAATATGAGTTCCAAGATAACCAAAACAAGCCCGGATAAAGACAGCATACGGAATTCCATATTTTATGCCAAAATCACCTAATAAGGTAAGCAAAGCAGCGACAACTAAATTCCCAAGCAAAGCGGCCACTACAATTTGTGTTGGTGATAGTGCAGGATAAAGCTGGGCTGCTGTGACAAATGTGACTAACTGTACCGCAATTCCAATCCAGAGTAAGAAAAAGCCAAAAGTGGATATTGTTCGTTCCTGTTCCTTTGTAGGAATGATATCTTTCCCAATGAGACTTAGTTCTTTTTCTTTTTTCATTTAAAAAACCTCCTTTTTGATTGGAAATGACAAATAATGAAGGGCTGTTTCCAACAGCAGCGATGTCCCTTTTGAAATATCCTCTACATCCGCCCATTCATTGGGGTTGTGACTAATTCCATCACGGCAGCGGACAAATATCATGCCAATATCAGTTATTTCATTCATTGACATCGCATCGTGTCCGGCTCCACTAATCATTTTTGGGGCATCAATGGCAAGGGACGCTTCAATACTCTCCATCATTTTGATAACATGGGCCGCACAATTAACAGGGGCCTGAAGCAGATGCTGCTTAATTTTAAATGTTAATTGCCGTTCCCTACATACTTTTCCAACCATTTGTTCCACTTCACTAATCCGTTGATTTCTTCTTTCCAGATCAATATCTCGAATGTCCAGCGTAAATTCGACGCATTCAGGGATCACATTAGCACCACCGGGGGTTACCATCATTTTGCCTACCGTTCCGACTGTGGCGCTTTGTGAATCTTGAGCGCATATTTGTTCAATTCGGCTGATGATGTCTGCAGCACCGGCCATGGCATCTTTCCTAAGCGGCATGGGAACCGTTCCAGCATGCCCTGATTCTCCCATAACTTTGATGCTTAGCCAGGCCGGTCCGGCAATGCCTGTCACGATTCCAACCGGCTTATTTATCGTCTGTAAATAGGGGCCCTGCTCAATATGCATCTCTAAATAAACCTTTATCTCTCCGCGTTCTCTTATACTTTGATCATGTAACATTGGATTAAGGCCAAAAGCCATTAACGCTTCAAAACGGCTTATTCCGTCTTCATCCTTTTGATACATCTCATCCTCTCTTACTTTTCCTGCCATTCCCCTGCTTCCAAATAATCCTCCTTGAAAACGTGCCCCTTCTTCATCGCTAAAAGCAACGACTTCCAGCGGGTGCTCCATCCATATGTTTTCTTCTTTTATGATCTGAGCTACTTCAATCCCGCCCAGCACGCCAATCGTTCCATCAAATTTCCCGCCATTCGGAACCGTATCAATATGCGATCCGATCATAACGGCTGGCGCTGAAGGGTTCTTTCCCTCTTTTCGGCCGATCAAATTTCCAAAATGATCCATCCTCACCTGTAAACCGGCCTCGTTCATCCACTCGGAAACCAATTTTAATGCTTGATCATCTTCTTTTGTTAACGCTTTTCTCGTGACCCCGCCGTTCTTCGTTTTCCCGATACAGGCTAATTCTTCGATTCGATTTGATATTCTCTGGTTGTTAATCCGAAATAGCTGTTTCATATTTCCACCTTTCATTTTTTATGAAGCTATTCCAAAGGTCTTCAGGGTCGACCTTTGAGACACCCTCACAGATTATTTACATGGAATTTCTCAATGCCATTGTTTTTTCAACATTCACGTTTCCTTCTTCAATTACTACGCCATACGCTTCTTCAGCATTTGACAGAGAAATATACCCATCAATGACATCATGAAGGACCAGGTTTGGATCCCGTTCAAATGGATCTCCATATCCACCGCCGCTCGGTCCTGTGAGCAAAATAGTGTCTCCTTCTTTCATGACCATATTTGGAAGTTTAGAAGGAAGACTTTTTTCTTTTTCAGTTCCATAGTTTAAAATAACATTCCCTACAAATCCTTCTGAGCCTCCGGAAAAGCCCCAAGGCGCATATTTATGGCCGTCGCCTTCTAAAGAAATGCTGCCGTCCGCCAAGAACGCAACCTCTTTTACAGAACCGATCCCGCCTCTCCATTTGCCGGGAGCACATGCGTCATTACGTAATTCGTATCGGTTAACCCGGAGAGGGTAGTGCGCTTCTATGTCTTCAATCGGGTTGTTGCGTGTGTTCGCATAAAGGGTATCAACTGCATCCATCCCATTTAATCCATTTCTTCCTCCATAGCTGCCTTCCATAATGTCCATAAAAACCCAATAGTCTTCATTATCCAGACCGCTGTAGGAGACCACTTTCAGGTTCCCTACCCCGGCACTGACCTGCTTCGGCACTACTTGACTAAGCGCCTTCATGACCGTATCGGCAATGACATTCCCCGGACAAAAACGAGCAATGGTCGGTGCAGGAAAGATCGGATTGCACAACGTCCCTTTTGGTGCGTAAATGGCAATCGGTCTTATTAATCCTGCATTTTGAGGGATAGAGCCATACGTATTTGAATCAAGCAGGATTGAACGTAATGTCAAATAAATGGCGCAGTCCACCGTTCCTTCAAACGGCATATTAATTGGCCGGTCTACTTGCGGGGAAGTTCCGCTTAAATCCACCTTAATATCACTTCCGGAAATGGTCAGGGCAACTGCAATCGTTAAATCCTTTTTTGCAGGATCCGGGCTGTCTAAATAACCGTCGAGAAATCCTTCCGCATAATAGGTACCATCCGGCAGTTTCTCAATGGCGCTGCGAAGCATCGTTTCCGAATATCTCATCAAGTCTTCGCTGGCTGCCAATACCTTCTCCAGCCCGTACTTTTCAATGAGCTCAATGTATCGGTCAGCACCAATTTTCGCTGCTGCAATTTGCGCTTCAATATCTCCGACAACCATTTCAGTTGCACGTATGTTATCTCTAAGCATATTCCAAACCTGGCGATTTTTTTGTCCATTTTCATATACTTTAATGGCTTTGAATTGCAGGCCCTCTGCATAAGCGTCTACCGCATCGACAATCCCGCAGCTTCCCGGCGTTAACGCGCCAATATCCAAATGATGGGCGGTTGTGACTGAAAAACCAACCAATTCTTCTTGATAAAAAACAGGAATACATATGCCGATATCCGGGCCATGCGAAGCTCCATGGTAGGCAGAGTTGTGCATGATTACATCCCCAGGACAGAAGTCATCACCCCGCTCTGCAAATATTTTTTTAATTCCCCTCACATATCCCGGGATGGGACCAGATTGAAGGGGTGTACTTTGCGTGGACTCACATAGCTGTTGAACATTCGTGTCCACCAAGGCACAGCCGAAATCTTCTGATTCACGAATAATGCTTGAATAGGACATACGTGCAAGTTTATGGCCCATTTCAATCGCAATATTTTCCAATGCTCCTTGAATGACTTGAGACGTGATGGGGTCAATGGCGATTACCTGTCCAGATTGATTCATTGTATGCCTCCTCCTATCTTGATCAAAATATTTCCATTTTCCTCTACCGTTGCTGTACAGTTCGGCGGCATCACCGTCGTTGTGTCTTTTTGGAAAATGATCGCCGGTCCTTGAATAACTCCATTTGATGGAAGTTTTTCTCTTTGATAAAAGTTCGTTTCAAAGCTCTGTAATTTTCCATCGACACGAAAGGTTGTTTTCCCTTTCTTAATCAGGGCATCTTCAACGGTCCCTGTTGTTTCTACAAAAGGCTTTTGAATTTTTGGCATTACACCTTTGCCAGTCATACGTACATTAACAATTTCAATTGGACTGTTTTCAAAAAGATGGCCGTACTCTTTTTTGTGCAGTTCATGGAATTCATCCCAGACAAGCTGAGTACTTTCTTCTGTTATTTCCCCGGCAGGTATATTTACGCGAAGCTCATATCCTTGCCCAACATACCGGCAGTCCGCTGTTCGCTGCAGCTCCACCTGAGACGGCTGGATGCCATCATCCGATAATTGATTGACAATTTGCTGACCCAATAATTCAAAATCTTTATTCAGTCGCTTAACATCCATGTCACTGCTTAACATAAATTCCGTCTTAATCGAGTCATATTTTAAATCCGTTGTCAGCAAGCCTGTCGCCGATGTAATGCCGGGGTGAGGTGGAATGATGACTTCCGGAATGTCAAGAATCTGCGCAACCTCAACCGCATGCAATGGACCGGCACCACCGAAAGCAACCAGCGAAAACTCACGGGGATCCTGCCCTTTTTGAATCGTTTTTTCCCGAATGGCGTTTGCCATGCTATTGTTCACAATGGTTAAAATCCCTTCAGCTGTTTCTTCTACAGGAAGCGATAATTGTCCAGCCAATTGTTCTACTACTTTGAAGCCTTCTTGTTGATAAATTTTCATTGAACCGCCGAGAAAATTATCTTCGTCCAATCGCCCCAGTACAACATTCGCATCCGTCACGGTCGGCTTCGTTCCTCCGTGCCCGTAGCTCGCCGGCCCCGGTCTGGAACCAGCACTTCTAGGTCCTACTTTGAATGCGCCACCTGCATCAACATAAGCGATGCTTCCTCCACCTGCACCAATTGTATGAATATCAATCATCGGTACCATAACAGGAAAGCCGGCAATCCATGTATCCCGTGCGGTCGATTCATCAATACCCTGTTCCGTAATGATGCCAATATCGGCACTTGTTCCTCCTACATCAAATGTAATCAGTTTCTCTTTTTCCGAAAGATTTCCTGACCATCTTCCTCCCAACACACCAGCAGCAGGCCCTGATAATAACGTATTGACAGGTCTCGCAGAAACAAATTCTGCTGTTCCAACGCCTCCGTTAGAGCACATAATATGCAAATCCGCATTAAATCCAGACTTTTTCAGCCCCGTTTTTAAATTATCAATATAGCTTTTCACTTTTGGTCCCACAAACCCATTAATGGCCGCTGACGTAAACCGTTCAAATTCTCGGAATTGAGGAGAAATATCCGCTGAAGTGGTAACAAACGCTTCCGGATACTCTTCCTTGATAATCTCTTTTACGCGTTCTTCATGGACGGGGTTAATATATGAGAAGAGAAAGGCCACGATAATTGACTCAACCCTTTCCGCTTTAAGTTCTCGAACAGCCTCTCTCACTTCCTCTTCATCAAGTGGAATAAGAACATCTCCTCTTGGAGGAACGAGCCTTTCGCTTACTACTTTTCGATGGCGCCGCTGAATTAACGGGCGATCCTGCCAAGGTATTTCCTGCATGATGGAATAATTTTGCGGCCGTTGATGTCTTCCAATGTGTGTGATATCACGAAACCCTTTTGTCGTGATCATTCCTGTCTTTGCCCCGTCATATTCTAAAATGGAATTGGTGGCGATTGTTGTCCCGTGAAAGACATGATGAATGAAACGTTTATCGATTCCTTCCTTCTCACAAAGCTCCGAAATCCCATCAACCACACCGATGGATGGATCCTCTAACGTTGTAGGAACTTTATTAATCCAAGTCTTTCTTTCTTCTGTATCGGTATACATAATATCTGTAAACGTTCCACCTACATCGACACCTACTAGTTTCATTTCTCTGCACTCCTTATCAACTTGTGATGTTCTTGCCTGACTTCTTTTTGAATCTTGGAATTAAGCTCATTGTATGTAATAAATCAGCCGGTCACTTCACATAAGACAGAAAATCTGACAAACATTTTCAAGACAAAAAAAGTCAATTGCAAAAACGCAATTGACCCAAACATTTTATAATCTTACACACTGGTTTTCATAATTTTTTTAAAAATTGCAAAATTAAAATCGGTATTGCATTTTTGCAATTTCAATATTTAATTTTTTGATTTTTCTGGATAATGTTGACGGATCTACTCCTAACTTACCGCTTGCTTCTTTCATGTTCCGGCAACGAGATAATATGTCTTCGATCATTTGTTTTTCGTATAAATCGACCGCTTCTTTTAACGAAAGGTTCTCTCTGTTAAGTTGAATCGGCCGTTTAAAAAAGTTACCGGGAAGCTGATCGTCCGTAATTTCATCATGCGATGTTGTGACCACAAGCCGTTCCACCATATTTTGAAGTTCCCGTACGTTTCCAGCCCACTCGTGCTCGACAAAAGCTTGAAGAAGATGCTGATTAAATGTTTTTCTTCTATTGTATTTTTTATTAAAAACATTCAAAAAATATTGAGCTAAAAATGGAACCTCTTCTTTCCGCTCTTTTAAACTTGGTATATAAATCGTCGCTACATTCAGCCAGTAGTAAAGGTCTGTCCGAAAGCGGCCCTCTTTTACTAAGTCTTCTAAATTTTGATTTGTCGATGTAATAACCCGTACATCAACATGAATTGTTTCTAAATCACCAGTTGAATGGACTTCATTCTCTTGCAGCATTTGCAGCAGCTTTACTTGCAGGTGAAGCGGAATCTTTTCAATTTCATCTAAAAATAAAGTGCCATTAGCAGCTGCTGCTATCAGCCCTTTTGTTCCGTATCTCAAATCCCCAAATAGTTCTTTTTCCATAATGTGTTCAGGAATCGCTCCGAAATTCACTTTAACAAAAGGCTTTTCTTTTCTTATACTCTTTTCATGCAGGATTTTCGCGAAAAATTCTTTCCCGACCCCGGATTCCCCGATAAAAAGAACAGGTGAATCTACCTCTGCGATTCGATTAATTAAATCATATGTATTCTTCATTGATCTGGATTTTACAATCGGTTCATGTTCTTCCAGGACAGCTTTATTTGACAGTTCGGACTGATATTGTCTGGCTAGTTCTTTTGTCTCCTCAAGCTTCTTTGACAGCTCTTCTGTTTCTGTAATGTCTTTAGAGATATTTATGATCTTTTCAAGAGTACCTTTTTCATTAAAAACAGGGTAGCCTGTGACCAATAGCCTTTTACCCGATTTAGTCGTTTGGACGATGGTGATGCTCCGCCCCTCTTCAATGACCTTTTTGGTTGAAGAATGATCCACTATTTTTTCTGATTCCAGCATGTCCATCGGCTTCCCGATAAAATCTTTGCGTTTGACCCCCATTATCCGTTCACACGCTTCATTTACTCTTAATATTCGCCCTTGACCATCTGTAATGGTGACAAGTTCCCCTACTAAATCCATAATTAAATCAAGTTCTTGTTTTAATTCTCCAATTTTTTTGCAGTGATACGCAAGATGTTCAACGAAACTGGCATGAAACATAATGATCAAACCAGTGGAATGGTTGTTTTCGTCTTTCATTGAGCATTCATAAAGAATAATCGGTGGTTTCTTTTCTTTGTGAACAGAAATGATAGATGGATACCCTGTTTTAATAGCCTTAATCACATTACTTTCAGGGATGAGCTCTAAGATTTTCGCATGATCTACTTGCTTTTTACTTCCTCCAATCATATCCAAAGCGATATCGTTACTATACTTGACCACACCAGCTTGGTTTATTACCATTATTCCAAAAGGCACATGATCAGAAACACTCATTTTATCCACCATTTATCACCAGGCCTCCTTTTTTTAAAATGTACATCAACCATTATATGAAAACATCCGCGTTGAAGAAAGCAAGATTCACTTACTCTCCTTTATATTCACAAATAAGAATAAAAAGCCTGGCGATATGGCTCGTTACGCTGCTCAATAAAAATAGCCAGCCGAGTGAGAAAATGGCTGGCCATGACTGATTTATAGAAATGTCTTTACTCATCCAAAAAAGGAAACCCATAAAGGAGTGCTTAAGACAATCCTCCATCCAGTCTTTTCATGGAAATGGACACCTTCCCTGCTTTTTAAAACTAGTATAACTAGGAAGCGTGAAAGAATGATAGGCCCTTTGACTTGTTTTATAACCTATTTCAATATTTTTCGAGCAATGAATCCACTCGGCTTTTTCAGCCTATTTTCTTTCTCGGCTTGTTTCCAACCTTCACAAAATAAGCTCCCTCATCTAATGTCTTGAAAAACTTAATGCCTACCCACTTCAATGGAGTCCAAATCTCTTTCATGCTATATAATGGCATAATGTATTCCTCCTCTATCAAATTGTACGAAATCGTATTCGGCAACTGGCTGGCCTAGGTTCATTCCCTTAGCCCCTATAGTTTTGCGTCATCGCTTTTCAACGATTTTGCCTTTTCGCACAATATTCGGAGTACTCTTCCATTATAAAATGTAAATCCTTCTATATTAAGTAAATTCGTCCGACAAATTCATACAACAAATTCATACAAAAACAGCACTCCGATAACGAAGTGCTTAATCAACCTTATAGTCTACTGCTTTTTTTCTATCGATCAAATTGACGCCAGCGCTCGATTCATGCTGCCGCTCGTGTAGCCTCCTAAGTCAAGTGACACGTACTTATAACCGAACTGCTTTAAACGTTTTGAGATGGCTGCATGGCAGGCCAGCACATGCGCCATTTCTGCCGGCTCCACTTCAATTCGGGCCGTATCACCATGCGTGCGGACTCTTACTTGGCGAATACCGAGCGATTTTAAATATGCTTCTGACCGGTCAACTTTCGTCAGCTTTTCTTTTGTAATCGTTTCTCCATAGGCAATTCTTGAAGACAAACAGGCGAAAGATGGCTTGTCCCACGTAGGCAAATTCAAGTCTTTTGAAAGTATACGGATTTCTTCTTTAAACAAATCCGCTTCCATAAGCGGCCCCCGGATGCCTTTTTCATTGGCTGCTTTCATCCCCAGCCGGAATTCATTTGCGTCATCCGCAATGACACCATACACCACGTTTTTAAACTGATACCTATCAAGCAGCGGTAGCACGTGATCAAATAAGCTGCTTTTGCAAAAATAGCAGCGGTTTTGATTGTTTTCCGCTTAACCCGGAATGGCCAGTTCCGATGTTTCAATTACTTGATGAGAGACGCCGATTCGCTTCGCCAGCGATTTGGCTTCTTTTAATTCACTTGTCGGATACGTTTCTGAATCGGCGGTTACCGCCAAAACGCGCTCCGCTCCTAGCGTGTCGACCGCAGCTTTTAATAAAAATGTACTGTCAACACCGCCGGAAAAAGCGACCACAACCGTTTCCATTTCCCGCAATAGGTGCTGGAGATGCGCGTATTTTTGATGAATCATAATCGTACCGCTCCTTTATCGTTTCGGCGCCAGTTCGGCTGCCTGCCGGATCGCTTCAAGCAGGCTTTGCTCATCGGCTGTTCCGGTTCCAGCAATATCAAAGGCTGTTCCGTGATCGACGCTTGTCCGAATAATAGGCAATCCGACCGTAATATTAACACCAGCTTCGAGCCCCAGCACTTTGATCGGTGCATGGCCTTGGTCATGATACATCGCCACCACGATGTCGAAGTCGCCCCGGACGGCCCGGTAAAATAACGTATCCGCCGGCATCGGACCGGACACTAAAATACCTTCTCCCTGTGCTTTTTCAACAGCCGGTTCAATTTTGGATGCTTCTTCCCCGTCCCCAAACAATCCATTTTCCCCCGCATGCGGATTAATGCCGCACACTGCAATTTTTGGTGAATCAATCCCTGCTTTTCTCAGCGTTTGATCGGCAAGCTGAATGACATTATACACGCGCTCCGGTGTGATAAGTTCCACCGCTTTGACCAGCCCGACATGGGTCGTTACATGAATGACCCGCAGCGTCGGAGCCGTGAGCATCATTGCGTAGTCTTCTGTTCCTGTCAGCGCAGCTAATATTTCTGTATGCCCCGGGTACTTGTGCCCCGCTAAGTGCAGCGCTTCTTTATTGAGCGGAGCGGTGCAAATGGCATCAATCTTTCCATCGTTCGCAAGCTCAATCCCTTTCTTTAAAAAAAGAAACGCCGCATGGCCCGCTTCCTTTGATACGTTTCCCACCGGAAGATCAGCATCTAGTAGCGCTAAATCTAAAACATCTACTGTACTTTTTTCAAAAGCGGCGTCTTCTATTGCGGAAATAGACCGAATCGTCAAACCTGATTGGGTGAAAAACAGTGCCCGCTTCATGATTTGGGCATCCCCAATAACGACTGGACGGCATTGGTCATACACCGCTTGATTTTGTAGAGCTTTCACAATTATTTCAGGTCCGACCCCTGCAGCATCCCCCATTGTAATAGCAATAATTGGTTTCATTTCATCTGTCCCTTCAATAAAGTTAACGCATGGCCAAGCGAATGCGGTCCGCCAAAAGCACCTGCTTTTGTGACGACCGTTAAATCAGGTGTACCAAGCATCCGGGCAAGCGGAATACCCGTTTCAATCTCCCGGATCAGTTCCATTCCTTCCGCTCCAAGCTGGCGTGCAGCCGCTTTAGCGGTGTCGCCGCCGGTTAAAATGACGCGCTTTAACTGGCAGGAACGAATAACTTTAGCCGCCGCAAGCCCGAGTGCTTCTTCAATAAGCGCTGGCAGAAGGTCCGTTTCTTTTACTGCTGAATCACCTACATCCAGTACCGCATCCCTTCCATTTTCAAAAAAGTGCTTTAAATCCTTAACGCAACGGGCGATTTCAGTCTCCCGTTTAGTTGGGTCCAACAGCTGATCCGGCTGAATGGTAACGGACGCCGCACCAAATTCCATTTTCACATGGTCCGTTTGTTTTTTCGTGAGCGATGAACGGCTTCCGCAAAGAAGCAAAACGGGTCCCGCTGGTTTTAACACAAATTCTTCTGCTCTTTTTTCCTCACCGCTTACGAGGCATTCCGCTAAACCAGCTGAACCGGCCCAAACCAAAGGAGAGTCCCAATCGGAAAAACGCAAGACAATTTGTTTCAAATCTTCAGCAGTCTCCGCATCACAGACGAACAGTGTACAGCCCTTGTCGATCAAATGGGCTACTTTCTCTTTAAACACCGATTCATCTGCGTAAAGAACAGATTGATCAATTAAACCCGCGGTCCGCTTTGACTGAGCCGAAAGCAGTTTGACAATATCGGACTCCGTCACGGGTGTTTTCGGATCGCGGCCCATTTCGGTTTTTGCAATCTCCACACCATTCCAGTAATGAACGCCTTTTTTCGTTACCCGGTTTAACGCAGGCAGTGCCGGGGCTACTACTGCAAATGGGATTCCGGACTGATCCATCATGGCGTCCAGCTCGCTGCCGATATTGCCCCGCAGCGTCGAATCCATTTTTTTATAAAGAACATCAAACTCAGCTGCATTTAAGCCCCTCAGGTATTCACGGACTGCTTCATACGATTTTTCTGGCATCATCGCCCGGCTCGCGGTGTCAAAAATAACCGCATCCGCTTTTCGGGCATGCGTGCCGGCCTGGTCAAACAGCACCACAGAAGCAAAGCCGCCTGCCGCAAACTGAATACCTGCATCACATGCACCGGTTAAGTCATCAGCAATCATTAAAAGATTGTTCATTTGTCACAACCGCCCATCTATTCTTCTACGTATGGAATGGTAAGCGGACCGAGCGGCAGCACGGCGACTGTCATTTCTTCACCGTATTTTTCTTTTAGCCGGCTAAGTGTTTCTTCCATATTGTGCACCGGCGTCAGCATCGCTCCTGTTACCTGTTCATCTGTCAACGTGGAGTATACATGCACATCCGCCCACACCTGTGTCACAGCCTGCTTTTGCACCTGCCACTGATCAAACATTTTAAATTCAGGATCATTAATCATATCCAAAAGCTGCTGCGGGGTATCCGCCATCTCGAAAATCTTCGAATAGTTGCCGTGATCCGGCAGCCCGTCCGCACATTGGGATGCAATCACAATGGTGCCGCCTTTTTTCACAATCTTATGCGCAGCACTCATTCCTTTGACTGCCTGATACAGATTTTGGTCAAGCGGATAGCCCGCATTTGATGTAATGACGACATCAAACCGTTTCTTGCACCGGCTCATCGCGTGCTCTTTCACAAATTCACAGCCCCGATCATGTGCCTCATATAATTCACCGGCAAAAACAGCGGTAATTTCCTTGTCTCCATTTAATGTCACATTCAGCATAAAATCCGGCTTGCACATCGCGTTGATTTCACGCGTCATTTGCTGGACCGGATTATCATTCATATTGCCCCATGTCGAGCGTGCGTCGCCAATCATTCGCGCATTATGAAACGTCATAATGGTTTCGATTCCAGCGATGCCCGGCATAATGCCTTTTGGCCCGCCTGAAAAACCAGCGAAAAAATGCGGCTCGATAAACCCGGTAACAATCCGTATGTCGGCTTCTACATAGTCTTTATTCAAGTACACATCACAGCCAAACGTGCTTTTTCCGATTTTAACGAGCTCATCCTGATTGTGGCACTGGTTGTTCACGATGCGAATATTATCAACGACCCATTCGCCCAGCATGCCGACAAACTCTTCTTTTGTCTGGTCACGGTGTGTTCCGGTTCCGTTGATAATGACAAAGTTTTGGAGCGGCACGTGACTGAGCTCTTCAATAAGAGCCGGCACAAGCTTGTGATTGGGGGTCGGCCTTGTTATGTCGCTAATGACAATCGCTACTGTTTGATTTTCCTTAACCATCTCTTTCAGCGGCTCACACCCGATCGGCTGCCGGAGCGCCTGCTGCAGGGCAGCCTGTTCATCTTCCACTCCAGGTAAATGACTCGGCTCGACCACAAATGAATGATCCGGAACATTGATCGTTAATCCGTCTTTTCCATATAAAAGTGTTGTTTCCATCCATTCCACATCCTTTTTTCAATAAACCGGCGCAATTTGCCCTCCAAATCGCGCCGTCTATCTTTCTCTGTAAAAATTAAGTAGCCATAGATTTCGCTTTTTTCTCAGCTGGATCAGCCGGTGCTTCCATTTTTAAATCTTCCCGCTTGCCATTAATGCCTTTTTTCCGCTGGTAGCGGTCCACCATAATGACCGCGATTGGGCAAAGAATGGCTGTTGTCAATGTGGCAATGGAGATTTGCGCGGTCGCGATGTTGGCGATGTTTTGAAAAGCATCTGCGTCTGCCTGTGTCATCATTCCCGCTCCAGCCGATACAGAAGCCGCGGCTGCAACGGCTGCTGGTGTCGCTGCTGCATTGCCGGCCGTTGATGCTTCCGCGACAGGCGCGATATAGCTTTTTTCTTTAAACAGCTTGAAGACCAAAATACCAATCCCACCTGTTAAAAATACGGTCAAGAAGCCGATGGTCAGCCCCGCTGCCACAACAGAAGGATTAAAGAAATTCGCCAGGTTCATCCCCGCGCCAAGCGCAAAAGCAAAAAACGGGACGGGCAAAATTTCTCCCGGGCGCAAAAACTCGCGAATGTCTTTATCCAAGTTTCCAAGCAGCATACCAATCCCGATTGGCAACAGCACCGCAATAAACGAAATAATTGGAAAGCTCGAGCCGAGAAGCCCAAGTGACATTAGTGTAAAAAACGGACCGTCATTCAAAGACAAAATAGCTACCGCTCCAACATCCGACCGGTTTCCATACTGTCCGGTCAGCGCCGCATACATGCCGCCGTTTCCGTTTGTCATCGCTGCAATAATCGCCATTGTCGAAAGACCAAGCAGCCCGCTCATCGGATCAAAGAAATACCCGAACAAAAGACCAACCGCAAGACCCGTTAAATATTTAGAAGATGTCAGCAGTACCCCTTTTTTCAAGGCTTTTCCGCCGACCCGTAAATTCATCTGGCTGCCTGCACAAAATAAGAATAAGGCAATTAACACAAGGGCGCCATCTTTAAACAACTCCTGCGAAAAGCCGCCGATCCGCAAAAATTCATAATACCCCTCTGGCGTTTCGGGAACTCCAAGCCCCTTCAGCATACTCATAATGGCCGGAATGTGCATTTGGTCAATCGTATTTAATAGCGCCCCTAAAAGAAGTGGCACAACCATTAACCCACCTGGCACACGTTCAATCGTCTGCTTAATTTTCATCTCAGAAAACCCCCTTTTGTTTTCGTACCCCTTTATGAAAATAAGATCGAACAACCTGCTCTGTACCCCATTCTAAAAGCGATGCCGCCTGCCCAATGGCTTCATCCAATGACATTGGGCCGTTCACCATGCTGTTCACGCTTACAACTCCATGCTTATAAAGTGACTCGGCCCCATCTCCTACGGAGCCCGCTATAATGATTGTCGGCACCTTTTGCTTCTTCGCTGCCTGTGCAATGCCCATAGCCGTTTTCCCCGATGCTGTCTGCGCATCCACTCGCCCTTCTCCTGTTAAAACGAGATCCGCCTCGCTCAAATGATCCGAAAAGCGCTGGTACGCCAGGACAATATCAATGCCCCGCTCCATCCTGCTCGGAAAAAAGGCTTGAAAGGCGCCGCCCAGACCACCTGCCGCACCTGCTCCCGGACGATGGTGCAGCTTAATCCCTGTTACTTCCGCCACTTTATCCGCAAAATGACTCAGCTGTGCGTCCAGTTCTCTGACCGTCTCAGGACCCGCCCCTTTTTGCGGCCCAAACACGTGAGAAGCACCGTCCAATCCAATCAGCGGATTTCCCACATCTGAGGCAATCACAAACGTACTGCGCCCAATGCGTGGATCAAAGGACGAAAGATCAATCCGGTGGATTCTTTTCAGCTCACCGCCCCCAAAAAAGATCTCTTCTCCTTTTGAATCGAGCAGCTTCATTCCGAGCGCCTGAAGCATTCCGGCACCGCCATCATTCGTCGCCGATCCGCCAATCGCCAGAATAAAGGAAGAATATCCGTCATCGAGCGCCGCCCTAATGAGCTCGCCGGTTCCATACGTTGTGGCTTTCAGCGGATCAAGCGCGGTCCGTGGAACCAGCTCTAATCCGGAAGCTGAAGCCATTTCAATGATGCACGTCCCCGTTTCCTCAAGAACGCCATATTCTGCTTCTACCGCTGTCCCAAGCGGTCCCGTCACGGTCACCTTTTTTTTCTTTCCGTTATTTGAAGCCACAAGTGTCTCAAGCGTGCCTTCGCCTCCATCGGCTGAAGGCACCATGACAACCTCTGCTTCTGGAAAAGCAGTTTGAATGCCTTTTCGCATAGCTTCAGCTGCCCGAACCGCACTTAAACTGCCTTTAAAGGAATCAGGCGCCACGATAATTTTCATCCCATCCCCTTCTTTCATTTATTCATAAGCTGCCTTTTATTGAAAGCGATTACATTTTTATTATAAAAAAATTGACACTTTATGTCTTTAGTTATACCATATGAAAAATTAACTTTATTTCTATCAATTTTCAGTTAAAACATCTAAAAAGGAGGGAAAGCATGCTAACAAAAGCTATCGCGAAGGAAATTGTCAAAGAAACATCGCTGCGTCTTGACCGGAACATCAACATTATGAACAATGAAGGCATGATCATCGCCTCTTGTGATGAATCGCGAATCAATACCGTTCACGAAGGTGCCCGTCAAGTGCTCGAAACCAGCCAGCCTTTTATTATTCATGAAAGCGAAAGTGCTATTTTCAAAGGCTCGCAGCCCGGCATTAATCTGCCTATCGTTTTTCAGGAAGAAATTGTCGGCGTGATTGGCATTACAGGAAACCCCGAGCACATGACCGACCTTGGCGGCCTCGTGAAAATGACGACCGAGCTCATGATCAAGCAGGAGTATATCGCTTCTCAGATGGAGTGGACTCAGCGGACAAAAGAAATGATTTTCGAAGAACTGCTGAAAAAAGAACCATCCTATGATCATATTAACCGCGGACTGAATCTGCTTGATGTCGAGCTGCACCCGCCGCTTAGAATGGCAATGATTCAACTTAAACCCGACCGGACTGAAACCAATCAAAGGATGATTCAATCAACAGAAAAAACGTTCAAACGAGGAACAGGATTTGCCGGATTCACCCATACACATCGAATGATTGTCCTGGCATCCGGTGCAAAAGAACAAGAATTTCTGGAAGAAATTCATCAGATTCAATCTACATTCAAGCAATTACGGATCGTCAATAAAATTGTTTACAGTACACCGTTCAACGAACTGGACGAATTTAAACAATCCTATATGGACTGTGACCTTACACTTAAAATTAGTGCAGAGCAACTCGAACTCATTCCTTTCGCTGCGATCGAATCCAAAGCGTTAATTCACCAGCTCGACGAAGCCGCCGCAAAGCGATTTTCAGATCGTGTTTTGACAGAAAACGTTCAAAAACAAGCGATGACCTTAACGAAATTTTTCCTCAACAACTTAAATATCCAAAAAACAGCAGACGACTTATTTATCCACCGCAATACCCTGCTGTACCGGCTTGAGAAAATAAAAGAAAATACAGGCTATGACCCGAAAAACTTTCATGACGCACTCACTCTGCAAATGGCTCTATGGATTCATAGCATAAAAAGCGATTCTGATCGGTAGATGGCTTTTCATATAATAGGGTTGATTCAATAGACTTACAAACGCTATGAGAAAAGAAATAGGATGAGGAAGCCGCAAGCAGACACTATTTATTTGAAGTCGAAACCGATCAATCTATTAGTATGGATACAGGGTCCTGATACGCCCGATTTGATTGTTTCCTACTAATGACATATGCTCTTTGATTTCCCCGGGCCGGGCTGACATAATATACACTTCATCTGATAAGTAAATCGCTTCATCTATATCATGTGTAATAAAGAGGATCGTTTTTTGAAAATCACCCCATAGGTCAAGG
This sequence comes from Domibacillus sp. A3M-37, assembly GCF_024213455.1. Classification (NCBI taxonomy): domain Bacteria; kingdom Bacillati; phylum Bacillota; class Bacilli; order Caryophanales; family Bacillaceae; genus Domibacillus; species Domibacillus sp. A3M-37. Next base: position 604,404 of record NZ_JANAVL010000001.1, read on the forward strand.
AGCCATTCCTGCATAACCGAGCGAGTTTGTGCATCCAATGCCCCAAATGGTTCATCAAGCAAAATAATATCCCGATCATATAAAATCGTTCGTAATAAAGCAGCCCGCTGTCTCATCCCTCCGGAAAGCTGGGGTGGATAGCTTTGCTCAAATCCACCGAGCCCGTATTTCTCTAATAGCGGAATCGCAGCCTCTTTTGCTTCTTTTTTCGAGACCCCTTTTAACTCCATCCCAAGGATGACGTTATCCACAATGTTTCTCCATGGCAGCAATAAATCTTTTTGAAGCATGTACCCGACGGTTCCAGCCATCCCATTTACGCTTTTTCCATTTACACGAATTTCTCCGGTGCCTGTTTGCATCAATCCAGATATAATGTTGAAAAGAGTGGATTTTCCACATCCACTAGGACCAATGATGCTCACAAAACGATGATCCCCGATTTTCATGTTAATATTAGAGATCGCTGTCGTTTTCTTATCCCGTCCAGATTCAAATACTTTTGTGACATCTTTCAATTCAAGCTTGTACTCTGTCATATGATTGATCCCTCCTTGTTATTTGTTAACTAAAGAATATCAATTCTGGCAATCATTCAGTTATCGCATTTGAATATGAGAGAATATCTGACAGATCCCACAAAAAGACGAATGATTATGGTATAAAAGCATAGGAAGTTTCGTGTAGCAGTTTATTGAAATTGATTGTTTCGAGTACCCTATGAAACAGCCCCTACTTTGTATGTTCAAATTATTTGAACAATAACAGCTTCTGCTATCCGTATAGAGTGACCCTGGCTTATGGATACAAAAATGGAACCTGTCTTTTGAACAGAGTCCATTGTTATCTGCTTCCTCATCCTTAAAAAAGGGATGAGGAATTACTAGAGAACTAACTTTTAATGAAATACGGCGATTTTTAAGCACTAACCCCGAACAAAGACCATCAGTTATCTTTGCCACTAATGATATTCCTGCGCTTCTCATGATAGATGCTGCACTAGATTTAGGACTCAACGTACCGGATGATTCAGCTGTAGTCGGTATTGATGATTTATTTTTCGGGACTTTATGTAAATATTGTCTAAAATCCATATTAATAAAAATGGCCAGCCGGTTTTTAATCGGCTGGCCATAACGGATTTGATTTATAGAAATATCTTGACCCATCCAAAAAAGGAAATCCATAAAGGGATGCTTAAGACAATCCCCCATTGCAGGCCTAAAAACAAATTGCCCTCTTCGTAAAAATTATTCAAAGGATCCAGCTCCCTCCTGAATTGAAAACGCTTTCTATAGTATAGCCCGCTTATGACTTGCTTATACATAAAAATATCTTTTTCAACCACTGAATTTTCTGAATATCATTTCCGAAAAGAATATTTTCATTTATGATTATTAACGCTATCATTTGTTAAAAGCCATTATTTAACGTACAGTGACTTTTACATATATCAAAACTAAAAAGTGGAGTTGGGTATTATACATCAATCCAAAGAGCTGTCTACCTCTTTTATCGAAAACAACCGGGACCCGATTCTTCTGTTGGATTTAAAAGGAACGGTCATCCTGGCGAATCGTGCATTTTCACATATGCTTGGCTGGCAGAAAGAGCATTTAGAGGGACTTGCTGTCCTTCTATTCCAGATCATTCAATCGAACAAATGAAGGACTATCACTACCGTGTTGTCACAACGCCTCACCTTTCTCAAGCTGCAGCACACTCCAATATGTCGATGCTGGAAACGATTCGAATTTCAAATGATGGGAAAGCCTATCATATGATGCTGTCCATTACACCGATTTTTGATTACGAGGAAAGAGTAAGCAATTGGGCTGTTCATTTACGGGATATTACCGCCCAAAAAGAAATTGAAAAAAAGCTGCTGCGGGCCGAAATACTCGTCTCAGCCGGAAAGATGGCGGCCGGCGTTACACACGAAATCAGAAATCCGCTCACATCGTTAAAAGGACTTTTGCAGCTTATGCGTGCAGAAGGGGAATACAATCACGATTATGTCGCCACAATGGCAAAAGAAGTGAATCAAATTGAAACATTTGTAGACGAAACCTCTTTGCTGGCAATGCCGGAAGCCCCTCCATGTAAAATGATAGACTTGAACCCGCTGCTTCACAGCGTCATTTCACTATTGGACACACAAGCGATCATGAGCAACTTCGTGTTTACCTTCAAGCATGATCCGTTGCCGCCTGTTTTATGCAATGAGGAAAGCATAAAAAAAAGCGTTCTTTAATATTCTCCAAAATGGGATTGAAGCCATGCCTTCAGGCGGAACTCTTTATGTCCGCACAAAATTGCGCAGCGGCAACATTCAGATTGACATTATTGATCAGGGTATAGGCATTTCGGAAGAACGGCTCCCGAAGCTGGGCGAGCCTTTCTACTCCAACAAAGAAAAAGGGATCGGCCTCGGGTTAATGCTGACCTATAAAATTATCGAACAGCACAACTGGCATATCCATATGCAAAGCCAGGTCAATCATGGAACGAAGATCACGATTTCAGTGCCCCTGAACTAAATGACTATGTTACAAAAAAAGATTCGACTGGATTTTTACCGGATTCTCAGGTATGAAGGCTGGTTTATCCAATCTTTAGGCTTTGTTCAGCCTTCACCACTCTCTATCCAGCTAATTTTATTAAAAATCCAGCTATAAATAATCTGTCTTCACTGTTAAGACTGTTCCTTCTTTTACTCTCCAGTCCCAACGCAAAAAGACCGCTTATCCCCAAGCGGTTCTGCTTCTTATAATGATCTTATTGGCCCGTACCGTATTCGTATATATACAAGCCCCGGCCTAATTTTTGAATACGATCAAACTCGGGTTCCAGAGCATTCATGAAGGCGCTCATGTTTGAAATCTTCTTCCCCGTTTCCTGCTCCACAAATCGCTGAATTTCAACTGCGCGAACCGGCACCTTTCGTTCTTTTAAATAAGCAACAATCAACTCTCGTATCGCACTTACTCTTCCCAGTGAGCGCCGTGTTTGTACACGTCCTTCCTTTTTAGGACTCACACCGTTTTCCAAATCGTGCAGCCTGCTTAAAAGAATCTCCCGTTCCGCATTTAATTCATCTATCACTCTTTTTTCTGTTTCCCTTAACTGACGTAACCGCATCTTTATCGCTTGTCGTTCATCAAATACATCGTTCACAATTTTCGTGTTTCCTTCCTATACAATATCAGTTGAACTAACTGTAAATTTCATTATATTCCATATTATACTACACAATAATACCCATAGCACTATTAAAATACTGAAAAATAATAAGTTTTTTAATTTTTTGTACCTATGATAAAAGAATTATAAAAATTCCTTTGAATAATTCTTTACTATCGCATTTTCTTATTTTTAAAATAGACTCTTAACAGAATTTTTTAATAGAATATTATTTTTTTAATAACCACACTGCTGCACTACATGAGATATAGAAATTACTCAAAATAAAAATCTCAAGATTATGACAGCTGAATTTGAAAATACATCGGATGCTTTTCATGTACTAGGTGATACACAAGCGAAAAGGGCTGCCTCTTGTCGGAGACAGCCCTTAACACCTTTACATAATCTTCGTTTTATCCGCAGCACCAGCCGTCCGGTTCATTTCTTCCCGGTCTTGTCTTCAGCCATCTCTTCCACCGTCTTCACCCGAATGCGGGCGGCGCCTTTTGTGTCACGTGTCGGCAGCAGCGGCCCTTTCTGCAGCCTGCGCTCAGCTGCTTCAATTTCTTCCCTGTATTGAGGTAGCCACTCGGCCTGAGCAACTAACATCTCATCGACCATTTTCCAGATTTCGTTCGGGTTGCACACGGCTCCGACAAGCGGGTCTATCATCATCGCCTGGCGCAATAGCTGGTCATCGCCGCTGATGGCTGCTTCTACAGCCAGCCGCTGAACGGAGATACTGACATTGCACACGGCCGCACATCCAAGTGGCAAGTCCCCGACTGTTGGCATGCTGATTCCATTTCCATCAACGTAGTCAGGTGCTTCAATGATGGCATCATAAGGCAAATTCGCAATGATCCCATCGTTCGGCATATTAAAATGGCCTCTGTATGTTCGACTTTATAGAGAAATTTATTTGCCAATTAATCCATGTGCTTTCAAGTCTTCTATTAACGCTCGGAACGCTTGCGCAACCTCCTGCGTAGTTGCAGTGGATGTATTGAATCCACTTCGGCTGCTTGTTCCCAAAGGAGTTGCCCAACCGTCGATTCTCTCACCAATCACTTTATTGTCCCCTACCCTGAATTGCGATTTTGCTTTCACTGTTCCATTATCCCATACCTCGAAAATAGGCGAAAAAGCAGAATCTAACATAACCCAGTCATTTTCGGACATCGATACGCTCTTTTTAAAGTCAGGATTAGAAGCATTAATAAAGTGCATTGCTCCCGCATACACGCTTGGCGACAAATAAAAACTTCTTCCTGTCGTTGGTGTCGATAGGGTCACACCCGCAATTAATTTATTAGCATCATTCGTTAAACCTACAGGCGCATCAATATTGTCGAATTTAATATTTTCCAGAACAGGATTTCCGTCAATATTAAACGCTTCTTTATATGGGATTGGCAGATTTTCGGCCCCAAAGTCTTTTACTTTTGTTTTAAATCGGAATCCATGCGGGAGGTAACTGTTATTGAAATACGCTTGAGTTACGTTGTTAAGTTTAACAGAATTAAAGCCGTTCGCCGCTTTAGCAGCAACCCAAGCATTATTCACTCTTACATTATTTACATTTACAAAAGCTAGTGGTTCTTCAGTTGTATTGTCACCGCCGCCCCCTGTTAAGTTAACTACAATGGTTGAGCCATTCGGGTTGTTTGAGTGTGCGTAGATACTGTGCTTTGAGTAAAAGCCTAATACATTGTATAAATAGAAAGCGCCTACGTCCTCCTCCGTCGTTCTTTCGATTTCGAGTAGAGCTAACGCCTTTTTTACACCTGTTCCGTAGGCATTTGAAATCTCAAATTCTGCACCGCCATCACCTTGAATATAAATGCCACTGGTGCCGAATTTATATATTTTTAATTGATCCAGATGGTTATTATAGGAGTTTTGATATTTAATACCATATTTACCCCCTACTGATTTAAAACGTTGAATTACTTGGTCACGTACTCTATTACAATTCATCCCTGTAACATTCGGCTTGTCTGTCATATCCAGAAATATGTCGTATATCTCAAATGTATTAGGCGTAACAAAATCAGCATTTAACATGGTCGCCCCGTCTAGTAACGGTTTTAAAGTGGCATTTTTTCCTTCTATGACCAATTCAGGCGGGATTTCTAGTGAATGAATCGGATAAACCGTTCTGGGATGGAGACGCAATGGAACTTTTTGATTTACTGCTTCATTAATTGCATTCTGGATAGCTTGCGTCTGGTTAAGTACACCACTTGCATCACCAGTAGCTCCAAAATCTTCAACATCAATCCAAGTATCCGTTTTTCTTTTTAATATCCCCACAGTATTTGTGTTATCAGCCAACTCTTTTTTTAACATGTCGATTTTTTCAGAAACCATGTTTCCGTCTTTATCTATAATGATGGTCGAGCCAGCCTCTCCAACTTTATAGCCTAAAAAGAATGATAATATCCACAGGAGAAATTTCACTAAAAAGTTTCTTCGATTCACTATATCCGCTCCTCACAAAATTATACATTTCTTCATTGACAAAACAGACAATTATTTCACTATAAATTCAAGTAAGCATCATTCTTTATCGACCCAGCGCCTCTTCAATAGCCGCAGTTTCCTCCGCGGTGAAGCGTGAATACGCGACCCGCAGTGCCTTTACTTCCTGCTCCGGCGTCAATCTGGTCGCTGCGACCTGATTATATCAGGCAACTTCTTCGGCTTGAGATACAGTAAACTACAAAATACAAACCTGCTTATTTTGACGTATGGAATATCAGTTTTATATATAGCAAAAAAGCCGGACGCCCAAAAGCGCCCGGCTCCCATTATTTCTTCACAGCTTCACAATGCTGTTCGACTTCTTCCCATGTCATAAAGATTCGGACAATATCTTCCTCAACAAGATCCGTCCCCGTCTGCACTTCCACAAATTCCAAATCCGTCAATGCTTTAATCCCATGTTTGTCTCCAACAGTAATCTGAAGTACATCTCCCGGCTTAACAGAACGAATTTCATCATTCAGCGCAAATTCACCTTCGCCTTTAATAATTTTCCATACTTCACTGCGGAATGAATGCTTTTGATAGCTCAAGTTTCTGCCGGCTGTGACTCCGATGCGCTTTGTCAGCACTTCCTGGCCGTAATCAAACTTCACATGATCCAGCACGCGATACCATCCCCAGCGGCGCTCCTCATACATCGGACGGTTATCAAAAATGCCAATCAATTCTTTAATTTTAGGGCTCTTCTCTTTATCTGCTACAAGAATTCCATCCGGGCTTACCGCCACAACGACATTCGATACACCAAGCACCGTTACCGGAATGTCAAGTTCATTAATTAAATGCGTATTTAGTGATTCCTCGCACACCACCCCTTTACCGATCTGTTCCGATGCCATCTCTTCTGTCAGTGTGTTCCATGTGCCAAGGTCTTTCCAGTAGCCATCATAAGGAATGACCACAATTTTATCTGTTCTTTCTACCACTTCATAATCAAAACTGATTTTTGGAAGCTCAGAATACTGCGCCAGTAATTCATCATACTCAAAAGGGAGCCCCTTTTCTTTCAAAATGGAAACCAAATAGCCTAATTTAAACGCAAATACACCACAATTCCAAAGAGCCCCCTGCTGAATAAGTCCTTGCGCCGCTTCTTCGTCTGGCTTCTCCGTAAAACGATTGACTGAGCAATAATCACTGACTCCTTTATAACTGTCCGGAACAATGTATCCATATTTAGAAGATGGAAAAGTCGGCTCCACTCCTATCAAAGCAAGATCTGAATTACTTGATTGCAGAGCAGACTCCAAATCCTTTATACGGTCAAAAAAACGGTCCTCTACATATGGATCAACCGGTAAGACCGCCACCACTTCATCAAGTCTTGCCTGCCCCATACTATATAAAAAAGAAGCCGCTAATGCGATCGCAGGAAACGTATCGCGGCGGCTTGGTTCAATAATTAATGGCACCTCGGACCCCAATTGGCTATGAAGCATATCTACTTGAGACTTACTTGTCGCAATAACTGCAGAATTCTGTAAACCAACAGATTCAAGCTGTCCCCAAATGCGCTGGACCATCGATTCCAGTTGATTTTCTTTCCCTGTCAGCATCTTCAAAAACTGTTTTGAACGCGAATCATTGGACAATGGCCATAACCGCTTTCCGGAGCCACCTGAAAGTAAGACTATCTTCATTAGCAATTTCCTCCTTGTCTAATTTCCAATTATTTAAGAGTTGTTTATGAAGCTCATAGTATAATTCTTCGATTTTCTTATGTGGATATTTTAAGAGTACTTTTTTGGCGTTGTTTCCATGAGTATGTCGTAAATCTTTATTAATCATTATGGAATCGATGAACAGCATCAAGTTTATATTTATAAAAAATATCAACAAGATTTAATTTTTATGTGAAAAATGGCTATTTATCATTTTTCACATATTAACTAATAAATTAAAATTTTTATTTAATTCTTCAAGATTTATTTAAAACAACATACGATTCATACACCATAACTTTTATCTTTTAAATTTTAATCATGAAGCATGAAACGCATTTTTAAATAGAAATATTTTAATCTTATTCGCCAATCTTTATGTGTTTTATTATAAAAAAACATAAAATTTTCAGGTTCTTTTTTCAAAAAATAATATTCGGCATATAACTTGTACACATAACCTGCTGCTTTTCTTAATGTTTTGTCTTTATAGATTCCTTGATTTTTGAAAGAATTAAGTAAATCGAGTCTAGAGTCAGCTACTTTTATTATGTTTGCTGGATTGTTACTCATGGAATTATTATGAACCCTATATCTTACTAGATGTTCTTTGATATAACCTACCAAAAAATGCTGAGAAATTTTCACCCACATATAATAATCCTCAAAATAATATTTATCGGAGTAGCCTCCTACTTTTTTAAAACATTCTTTCCGAATGCAAACAGCTAGAGATGGAATGAAATTATCAACAATTAAAATATCTTTAACATCGCCGGAATAATGCTTTTGTTTTTGTGAGAGGCTTCTACTGATAAGCCGGAAAAGATGCTGCTCTTTAAGAAATTCATATTTTTATACCTGACCGTATTGGTTAATAGCTTCAATAATTCGCTTTGTATCTTCAAGTGATTGAACAGGAGAGATTGGCAGACTCAATACTTCGTTGTGAATTTTTTCCGAGATTGGGTATTTATTTTCTTTCCACTCTGTGTATGCTTGTTGCTTGTGAGGTGGAATAGGATAATGAATAACTGTCTGTATTCCTTTATCTGTTAAAAACTTTTGAAGACGATTACGTTCCTTTGTTCTGATTACGAATACATGCCAAACATGTTCTTCAGCATTCTCAGGAGCTGTTGGCAAAATAATTTCTTCATTATTAATAAATTGATGGTATCTATCCGCGATCATTCTTCTCGCTTCATTTTCCTGATCCAAGTAATTCAGCTTTACCCGTAACATTGCTGCCTGCATTTCATCTAAACGATGATTATAGCCTTTGTATAGATTTTCATATTTTTTATGAGAACCATAATTTCTAAGCGCAGTAATTTTCTCGGCCAGTTCAGAGTCGTTTGTTGTAATAGCACCTGCATCGCCTAACGCACCAAGATTCTTTCCAGGATAAAAACTAAAGCCTGCCGCATCCCCAAGATTCCCTGTTCTCTTGCCTCTATATCTTGCACCTTGGGCTTGAGCTGCATCTTCAATTACCTTTAATTGATAACGGGCTGCAATATCAGTAACCGCATCAATATCGGCTGTTTGTCCATATAAATGCACAGCAAGGATTGCTTTCGTTTTCTCAGTGATCTTTTCTTCGATTTGCTTAGGATCAATGTTATACGTATTTGAATTAGGCTCGACCAAAACTGGAGTTGCGCCAACCTCAGAAATTGCTAGAATTGATGCAATATACGTATTTGAAGGAACAATAATTTCATCACCTGCACCGTAACCATACGCTTTTAAAATCAACTTTAATGCATCTAGGCCATTGCTTACTCCTATACAATGTTTAACGCCACAATAGGCTGCAAATTCTTTTTCAAAGGCTGCAACTTCCTCGCCAAGAATGTACCAGCCGCTATCGATTACTCTTCCGGCAGCTTCTTTTAGTTCTTCTTTGTATTGTTTATTAATCTCTTTTAAATTTAAAAAAGGAATCATTAATATCATTGCTCCTCTAGGCCTGTATTATTCAATAAACTGATTTTATCTTTATGGCTTTCTTTACAAGAAAAACAATATAAATTATCGTCTAATTTTTTTCCGCATTCACAAACATATCCTTTAAATACAGCGGGATTGCCATACCACTGTGTACGAGGTGGAATATCTTTTGTTACAACGGATCCTGCGCCAATCATTGCGTATTCCCCTATTGTACTACCAGCCAAAATTGTTACATTAGCTCCGATAGAAGCAAATTTTTTAATAACTGTTCGTTCAAATTCTGCAGGGTACCTTTTAGAACGGGGCCTGAGGTCATTGGTGAAAACTGTACTTGGACCTATAAAGACATTATCTTCTATCGTGATACCATCCCATAAATGCACCCCTGATTTAACAGTCACATTATTTCCTACAACAACATCATTTTCAATAAAAGTAAAATCATTTAAATTACAATTTTCACCGATTTTTGCACCAGATAAAATATGAGAAAAAGCCCAAATAGTAGTACCTTCCCCGATTTGGTCTGTTTCTACAATTGCTTTCTCATGCTTAAAAAAAGAATTATTATGTTGATTCTTCTTTGTTTGTACATACTCTATAAACTCTTCGTAATCCCTTAAGTAATCATTTTCATCATAATAATCACTTGCTAGTACCATTAAGACACAATCATCAGAAAATGAATGCATTTCACGCCAGATGACATTTTCTAAAAGTAGTCCTTTATCAGGGCTGTCAAGTTCTACTTCTACTTTTTCAATACCGTCATCCAAAACAACTTTACAAAAACCATTTACACAAACAAGAATTTGCTGTAAGTTTTTATGTGCATGAAATCCTCGTGGAAGAGATGTTTTCAAATCATACATATAATAAACACGTTTAACTTCAAAAGGTATGTTTTTTAGAGATTCTAAGGAAATTAAAGAACCTCTTTCATCCCCCATTATCGGAAAATCTACTATATAATTTTTCATTTTCCGACTCCCGCTTTTTCATATTGATTAATATACCAATCAATCGTTTTTACAATACCTGTTTCAAACGTTTCCTTTGCTTCCCAGCCAATTTCTTTTTCCAGTTTTGTTGCATCAATCGCATAGCGAAAATCGTGTCCAGGACGGTCTTTTACAAACGTAATTAATTCTTGATAGCTTTTTTCTTTTGGAACTCTTTGATCCAAATATGAACAGATCGTTTTTGCGATTTGAATATTCGTCCTTTCGTTTTTGCCGCCAACAAGGTATGTTTCTCCCGCCTTGCCGCGATGAAAGGCAAGATCAATTGCAGTGCAGTGATCTTTTACATATAGCCAGTCACGAATATTTTTTCCATCACCGTATATCGGCAGCGGTTCCCCTTGTAAAGCTTTTCGGATTAATGTCGGAATTAGTTTTTCATCATGCTGCTTAGGCCCATAGTTATTTGAACAATTAGTAGTTACAATGTTCAATCCATAAGTATGGAAATAACTGCGAACAATCATGTCTGAACCTGCTTTGCTGGCACTATACGGACTATTAGGGGCGTATGCTGTTTCCTCTGTAAAAAAACCTGTTTCTCCTAATGTGCCATAAACTTCATCAGTGGAAATGTGATGAAATCTTGAGTTTCTAAATTCTTCTTTGTACCGAAATGGTTTTTCCATCCAATGATCTTTTGCTGCTTCAAGCAAATTTAATGTGCCAAGAATATTCGTTTCTGCAAAAACAGCCGGATTCTTAATAGAATTATCAACATGAGATTCTGCTGCAAAGTGAATGACATCTTGAATATCGAATTTACCAAATAATCTAAAAATAAATTCTTTATCCCGAATATCACCTTTAACAAACGTGTAATTTGGTTGTTGCTCAAATTCTTTTAGATTTTCTAAGTCCCCGGCATAGGTTAATGCATCTAAAATAATGAGATGATAGTTATCATACTTATTCAAAAAGTATGAAACAAAATTTGATCCAATAAACCCTGCTCCGCCTGTTACTAAAATTGTTCTTTTTGTCATAGCACGCCTTCTGCAATCCACGATGAGTGTTTTTCTTGCGCAATGTCTATTAAATACTGACCATATTCATTTTTCTTTAATGGTTCAGCTAATGCTAATAATTGTTCTCTACTCATGTAATTCATTCGATAAGCAATTTCCTCTAAACAAGCAACTTTAAAGCCTTGGCGTTTCTCTACTGTTTCTATAAAATTTGATGCCTCTAATAATGAGTCATGAGTCCCCGTATCCAGCCATGCAAACCCGCGGCCCAGCAATTCTACTTTTAACTCTTTCCGCTCTAAATATTCTTTATTAATGTCCGTTATTTCCAATTCTCCCCGTCCAGAAAATTGAATATTTTTAGCAATTTGAATTACCTCATTATCATAGAAGTAAAGACCTGTAACGGCAAACTCTGATTTCGGGTTCAAAGGCTTTTCTTCAATTGATATTGCATTGTATTCACGGTCGAATTCCACTACACCAAATCTTTGAGGATCCTTGACTCGATAGCCAAAAACAGTAGCGCCCGTTTCTTTTTGAGCAGCTTTTTGTAAGATAGAGGTAAAGGATGAACCAAAGAAAATATTATCCCCTAAAATTAAAGAAACATTATCATTCCCTATAAATTTCTCACCGATAATAAATGCTTCAGCGAGTCCATTAGGGTGCTCTTGAACTTCATAACTCAAAGAAATTCCAAGTTCACTTCCATTGCCCAGCAACTTCTCATATAAAGGAAGATCAGAGGGTGTAGAAATAATCAATATTTCTTTAATTCCAGCCAACATTAAAACTGAAAGCGGGTAATAAATCATCGGTTTGTCAAATACAGGAAGTAATTGTTTGGATACCGCTCGTGTAAGGGGATATAGTCTTGTTCCACTTCCCCCAGCTAAGATAATTCCCTTCATAAAAAAGACTCTCCTTTTAACCTATAAAATTTTGTTTTCGAACATAACAATTTTTTGAATTACTCAAGAAAGGTCATAATTAAATAAATGGTGACTTTTCTTGAGTAATTCAATATTCAAGTAAAAATTAGGCATCTAACCAATCCTCACACCCCACGTTTGACGACTGGCGTCTAAGCGCTCCGTTTCCTGGAACACCACCGTGTGGCCGAGTGCCTCCATTGATAACGGTATAGGAGACATTACCGATGTTGATAAAATATAATGATAAGTTGTGGGCGTCGGATGCAATAAAATGGGTTGAATTTGCTTCGATCAGCTCCTTGGCCAATCTCTTAACTTTTTTCCGGCTCGCTTCGCCATCTCGATGCTTTCCTTCAAGTACTATTCACCGTCATCTAAACCCGGAAGTATATATGGCAATTAAGAACAATCACTTTTGCATTATAACTGATTTTCACGAGTGTTGTTCTTTATAAAGAACATGTATGCCTGTTTTTATCTCACTTCTTTACAAAAATTCCTTCTACATAAGAAATTTTGTTTAAAGAAGTGGCGTTTTATTTCGATAAATAGTGATAAAGTACCTAAAAATCTGGTTTTCTAGCTGTTTGACCCGCTTATTCTAAAGAAAAAGTCCCGCTCCTTCTCTTAGCTTAATATTCATTATAAAGAACAAACGATAAAATGTATAGTATTTTCGAAAAGTTCTTTTATTCTGATCTGTAGTAATATATAAATTGAACGAAGATTCTTACTTTAGAAAACAGTGACTGTTTAGGCTGGTGTGTTTCGTATAGGTGCAAGGATGATCACCGATTTGTTTTGGAATCCATCCTGCTCAACAATCCCTTATGTGCGCAAGCATGAGTCGGTCCTGCAGAGGTTTTTGAACAGGGACCGATAGGTGAAGCCGGCCGGACTTCACCAAGTGGTTTGAGAAAACCGGTGAGTGTTCAAGCTGGTGCGCTTTGCTCTTTAAATGGATGATCGCTTCGTTTTAAATCGAAGCCTGCCACCCCCCCCTTTTCTTCTTTATCCTTACTCGTCAAAAAGCAGAGGCGGCGGGTGTGCGGCGCAGACTCCAGTGGGACTAGCGGGCCAGATGAGATTGGTGAAGCCGCAGAGCGGCGGAAACGAGCTCAGCGCCTGCCCTATGATGCGCGAAGCCGTGCTCCCGCCGCCATTTCGGCTCCTGTCAAAAGCAGCAAGCCAAAACGGCTCTCACACAAAAGTAACTGTAAAAAATGGTGATGAAATTGTTTTTTAGGCAGGCTACTCTTTAGCGGAGTTGATCGGTCACCGTGTGGCATAAGGAAAATGATAAGTTCAACTTATATAGTAAGAATTAAAATCTTTGATTTCCCGGTTGTTCAACACTACCCCAAGCAACTTCGCTTTAGCGGACTGAAGAAGCTCTTTCGCTTTTCGGGTTTTGTCGACGTTTGCTTTGCCGCTATTGACTACAAATATCGTCCTGTCACATTGGTTTGCGAGCACCTGTGCATCGGTTACCAAAAGAATAGGCGGTGTATCAACCAAAACATAATCAAATTCGCTCAGCACTTTTTCTGAAAATTCTTTCATCACGGAAGAGCCAAGCAGCTCGGCTGGATTCGGTGGAATGGGACCTGACGTAAGGACAAACAAGTTGTCTATTTTTGTTTTGCTAAATGCTTCCTGGCAGGAAATTTGCTTTACCAGTACGTTTGTTAAGCCTATTCTATTGGGAAGACTGAATACATGATGCAGCGTCGGCTTGCGCGTATCGGCATCGACAAGCAATACTTTTTTTCTTTGGTCTGAAAGAACAACAGCGAGATTCGCCACCGTCGTTGATTTTCCTTCTGCCTGTTCTGTTGACGTCACCAAAAGCATCCGATACGATTCATTGACAGATGAGAACAGAATATTAGTCCGGATTGTCCGGTACTGCTCCGCAATGAATGAACATGATAAAGAAGTTCCTATTTACTATTATTTTCTTGAAGTAATAGACTATAAACTATTATAGTTCTTATCATTTTGAATAACATTTTTTGTTTCATATTCATATTGCTGGTACAAAACACCTCTAGCACCAAATCCTTGTTTTTGAAAACTTAGCCCTTCATTTAAATAATAGCCTTTTTTCTCTACAGATGTTCCAAAATCAAAATATTTCATGTTTTCGAATGCTTGATTAATCAAATAATCAAATAAAAAATCTAATGCAGAAATTTTCTTTCCATTTTCATTAGCAGATATATATTGAACATGTGCTACATTCTTAGTTATGTAAATCACTGCTCCCGCAAGACACACGTCTTCTAAATATATGCTAAAAAGTTTAATATTATCAGGAAATAGTTTTTTCAACGTTTTTATTTCTGAAAGCTTGTGGACAGGACTAGCATTATGTGTTCTTTGTAAATTGGAAGTCAAGATATCCCAAAAATCCTCATACGAGTAATCAGTTTTTATTTCCAAATTATATTTTTGAGCTTTTTTAATTTTTCTTTTTCTACAAGAGTTATATGGTATTTTTTCATTTAAATTAATTACAGATGCAATACCACTGCTAATTAAGCTTGCATTTAAACGGAACAAAGCATATTCATCTTCTTGAGATGGAATGTCGGAATAAATATAAGGAATAGGTTTATAGACAACTTTATTTATGCCTTTTTCTTCTTTTAAATATTGATTGATAAGGGTAAAGTATAAAATTACATCCTCTATCTTTGTACCAGGAAGAATTAAAAGACCACCGTAAGTTAAACCTTTATGACTGAAAAATACATCATCTTCAATGTTTCCTGGCATTAACGCTACTATAAGATTTCTCTTTCTTATTATTAACGAACAATCAATAAATTTATCCAAGTGATAGTGTAGATAATCAATTTTGTGTAGAAAAGTACCATTTTTTGATTTATCGATAAAAATATCCCACTCTACTTTGTCTTTTTGACTATATTGGCTTATTGTATAATTTTCACCTTGTATCATTTTAATAATTCCCCTTTCTTCATACATCTCCTTGGCTATCTAGTCTTAAGCATCCTTTGGTAAACAATCATTTATTGACACAAATTAATCACTAAGCTGTTTCTTTTTGAGCTGTTTTTTTCTTTCAATGGCGGCGTTGTCTTGAATGGTTGTGACACTGCCTAACATGGGCAGTTCAAGTGGATTTTTCAATATCCTGTTTGGATTTAATCGGGTTATCCATGTATTTAAGCAAGAAGGCAAGTCCAACTCCTGCTATTCAGTCGGCGGCCATCGCAATCGCGATGTTTAAAAGCGGCTGTGGTTTTTCCGGCGCAGCATTTTCTTTCACTTCCACATTCATAATAATGCCGATTTCTTCCTGTAATACGTTCGCTGTTTCATTTGCTATATCTGCTGCCTTGCCCTGATCTTCATCCTGCATGGCAACATTCACAATCTGTGAATCCTGCTCGCTTGAGGCAATAATTTTCGCTATAAAAAGAACGGTACATGACTTCAATGTAAAATTCTCATTTCTTAAAAAGTCAAAAACTAAAAAAGCCCTCCACTTTTTTATGGATGGACTAATCTTTACTCTTTTAATTGCTGTCATTTTTTCTGCTTTAAATTTGTTATTTAATCAACAGTTTGAACTGACATTTCTTTACCAAGTTGGCTGCGAACCATATCAACCTGCAATTTACTTGTAGCGATGACAACCGACTCTCTTAACCCAACAGTCTCCAGTTGTCCCCACACGCACTGCACTATTGATTCCATTTGATCTTTTTTATTTTTTAAGATCTTCAAAAATTGCTTTGAACGTGCATCATTCAACAATGGTCATACACGTGTTCGAGAACCGCCTGATCATAAAACTAGTTTCAATTATTCACCATATTTTTCTTTTGAAAATGTTCTGCTACTTTTTCATCAACAAATTGCTTAAATTCTTTTTTAAATCGCTCCGGTGAAAAGCGAATCGCATTCTCACGGCAAAATTCTGGTTTAAACAACTTTTTGTTTTCTTCAAACTCAAGTATCGCATGAATCACCGCTTCTGGTTTTTGCTCATAAAAAAAAAGCCCTGTTGGCTGATCTGAGTGTTTATATGAAACAACCGTTTCAAGCGCGCCGCCTTTACCGAATGCAATAACCGGTGTACCGCAAGCTTGTGCTTCAACAGGTGTAATGCCGAAATCTTCCTCAGCCGCAAAAACAAATGCTTTCGCACGTTGCATATGATGTTTTAAAACATCAAACGACTGATAGCCAAGTAGTTCAACGTTGCTTCCAGCTTTCGCCTTAATCTTTTCAAAGTCTGGTCCGTCACCAATAACAACAAGTTTTTTATCCGGCATTTGACTAAATGCTTCCACAATCAATTCAATCTTTTTATATGGAACCATGCGGGAAGCTGTTACATAAAAATCTGCTTTTTCATGGTGTAATGTAAAGGATGATACATCAACAGGGGGATAAATCGTTTCAGACTCCCGGCGGTACACCTTCCAAATTCGGTTTCCGATAAAGTCCGAATTTGAGAGAAAATAATCTACTCCATTAGCTGTACGATAATCCCAATTTCGAATGTTGTAAAGCATATTGCGTACCAGTATTCCTTTTAAACCTTTATCTAAATCTGCTTCTTTTAAATATTGATGCTGTAAGTCCCATGCATAACGAATCGGTGAATGCACATAAGAAATATGCACTTGACCAGGTCCGGTAATCACACCTTTTGCCACCGCATGGGAACTAGAAATGATCACATCGTAAGCCGATACATCTAATTGTTCAATCGCTCTCGGCATAAGTGGCAAGTAGTTTCGGTATCGCTTTTTCGCTAATGGCAGCTTTTGAATAAAGGAAGTCGTCACCGGTTTATTATTAATAAATTTACGATGTTCCTGCTGAATAAAATCAACCAGACTGAATAAATCGGCTTCTGGATAAATATCAAGGATTTGTTCTAATACCTTTTCAGCTCCTGCATAAGTCACGAGCCAGTCGTGTACAATAGCAATTTTCATAAGCATTATTCTCCTAAGTACAAATTTACATTAATGTTTGAATATAATTCAGCAGCTTTTCAGTTGAATTTGTCCAATTATATTTACTAGTAAATTTAACTCCTTTCTTGCTCATTTGATCAACTAGTTTATCATTATGATATAATTCCATAATTTTTCCGATTAAATCCGACTCATCCAAAGGATTAAAATAAATAACTTGGTCTTCACAAATTTCTTTGATGCATTCATGATTTGAAGCAATCACAGGACAACCAAAGGTCATCGCTTCTAATGGTGGAAGACCAAATCCTTCATAGATAGAAGGAAAAACAAAAAACCTTGCATTCTTATACAAACATACCAGTTCTTCATCGGTTACATATCCAACCCATTTTATATTTGAATGGGTTTGTAAATCTTCGTTTGCAAACACGTTAGCTTGCTTACCGCCAACTATTATAACCTGTCCGTTAAAATCATCCATTTTGGATATAGCCTTGTGGATTATCTTAAAATTTTTATTAGGATTTAAACTGCTAACAGCTAAAATAAAACTTTTGCTTTCAATTCCATATTTCTTTAATATTTTTTCATCACTTTGCACATCCAATACATGATTCACACCGTTATTAATCACTGTAATCTTATTGTGGAGTTTAGGAAAATATTTAATTAATTCATCTCTTGAAAATTCGGAAACCGTGAAAATTCTCGTAGAAAATCTCGCGAAATTTTTATATAAAATTTTATACCATCTTATAAAGTTTTTTGAAAAGCCATCCGGTGCAGCACAAATAGCTGCATCATGAATAAAAACTACCTGATTTCTTTTAAAGATAGGTCCGGTGTTACAAAAGTTTATTAAAAGATTACTCCTAGCTAAAAAAGAAAGAGTAACTTGTTCCCAAAGATGGCCTTTAAAAAATCCAACTTCTTTAACTTCTATATTTTTTAAACCCAGCTCTTTATAATCGCCTTTTGGAACTAACAAGGTAAATAAACTTTTTTGTTTTAATGTATAGTTCTCCATCTGTTTATCTATTTCCTTAACAAATTCTTCAGCAACTCTTTGTACCCCTGTTGTTTTTTGCGTTAAAAACCTTCCATTTATATATATGCGTTTGTTCATAAAAAAACCTCTCATTATTTTATTGAGTTTCTTTATATTTAAACTTTATAAAGAATATAGCTATAAATATATAAGTGTATAAACAGAAAAATACTGTAACCCAAAGATCAGTCCTACCTAATAAAATCAAGTACAAAAAACAAATGACAAATGCCATTATATTGTTTTTAGCTAAGCGTATAGTAAATATATTTAAGAAAACAAATATAAATACAAATATAATATAGCCGTTTGTTCCAAAATTAAGAAATGCTTCACCAATCGGATGAGCGGCTATCCCTACATTGGTTAACCCCAAATTAAATACACTAAGCCCTAAAGGTATAAACTCCTCCACTCTCAAAAAGCCGGGAAACAAAGACCAAGCACCAACTTCATAGCCTGATAAATTTAACAATGCTGATTTTTGCTGCTCTCCTAACAATTCAAATATAAAATGAGAATACTGTGGCAGAATAAATTCTTGAAATGAAAGGATTACATTTTCAAAGCCCGACCAACCTTCTCTTACTAATGGTATTATCAACATAACTATAGCTGTAAAAAAACCCATGATTATTTTATTGGATTTTTTTATGCCTCCAAAGAATAGAATTGCAAGAAGATATACATAAATTTCTTTTCTTGCCCCTACCAATAGTAATGGAATCCAAGCTAAAAGAAGAATACTTATAAACAAAAACTTTCTTTTAAAATTTAACTTGTTATTTATTAAATAAGCTGTAAGTATGATCGAAATGGGTATCATAATAATTTGATGGTAAAATCCTGCCTGTTCTAATAGAACGCTCGCAAAAAACCTAGGGTTGCCTATTAAATTAGGTAAACCTACTTTAAATATCAATCTGTACCAAAAATAACTTCCTATTAAAAACATCAAAAAAAGCATTAAATTTATTTTATTAATTGAAAGAGTTTTTATTCTTTTTATAAAAAGTTGCTCACTGTCCTTTAAACTTTTATTTTTAAACATAGGAGAAATGATGAACAATATGAAATGGCTAAATATTATTGCCGCTAGACTCTTTAAAGTAACATCATCTATGATGAATTTTGGTATATCAAAATAAATAAAGCCCCAATTTGAGGCTATATAAGCTGAGACTGAATAAAGTGTTATAAAAACAGTTATAATAGAAAAATATTTACCGGCTCCTTTAAAAATTAAAATTTGAATTAATAAAAAGAAAATCCACGAAAAAACGATAAAAATAAATATACTTTCTCTAAATTCTGCAAAAAGAAGATACATTAGATAAGAAAAATCAATAAATAATACCATCAGATAAATAAAAATATACTTTAGGTCTCTTCGTTGCATATTATATTATCATCCTTAATAAAATTATTTAAAAAGCAGACCAGTAATTCTACCTTTAAACAAAAAGTAATAATATTTTCTTTTATTTTTATTAAAAAAGTAAATGAACGTTGCAACTAAAGGTCTAATAAGAGATTCACCTAATTTGTATATTGGGTATCTATGTTTACTCAATACTTTCGTGTAACCCGCACCATAAAGGTATGCTCTTTTAAATGATCTTTCATTATATTCAGTTAGTGGGTTGGGATGGACTACAACAATATTTTCTTCGTAATGGCCCTTAAAATTTGCCTCTAAGCAGTTAAGTATGAAATCTGTTTCTTCACCAGAACCAAATAAGGTTCCTGAGCCTGCTCCTATATGCTCGTCAAATCCACTAACAATTTTAAATACTTCTTTTCTGACAAATAAAGTTACTGATACTCCGCAATTCCAAACATTCATTTTATTAATATCACAAGATTTATGATTAAATTTACCAACTGAAACTTCACCATTTTCATCCTGGCATCTCCCGGTTAGCAAATGGTATTTTGGCTTATGATTAAAAAAATTAACAACTTTTTCTAAAGTGTCGGATTTGTACACGCAATCATCGTCTGGAAAACCTACTATGTCACCCGTAGCATATTTTAATCCTACATTTCTTGCCTTAGACAACCCAGGTTCGGATTTAATATATTTAATTTTTAAATGTTTACCTTGGTAATTTTTCAATAATTTTTCAACTTCATTATGTTTATTTTGATCAACTATAATTAATTCAAAATTTTGATGGCTTTGCAGCAATATTGATTTTATGAAATCGTCTATAACATCAATTCTGTTAATAGTTGCCATTACCAAAGAAACTTTCATAAGTTATCCACCTTTTATTAATTATTTCTTCGCTATCATTTCAATAGGGTTTCTTTCTTTTAATCAAACATTTTATAATAAAATATATTTGATATGATTTGGGAAGTTTTCGAACTTTTAACTCTTTAAAGGAATAGAATGTCCTGAGTATCGAAAGTCCATTGCTAGTACCCCTTGTACATACATCTAGCCACAAAAATCTCAAAATTTCATTGATATCGTATTCACTATAGTTAGATGAAGTTAAAATATTTTTTATTTCTTGTTGTGCTTGCAAAATTTCAATCTTTTGCAATTGGAGTTTCATATAAGGTTTTCGATTTAACATAATGCCTTTATTTTGTAGAGCTTGTTCTGATAAATTAAAAGTTCGTTCATATTGTTTATCTGAAAACTGTCTACTTATCCCATTTGGTGACAATCTATAATGCAGTAAATTTTTATTTAAATTTACTATTTTATACTTTTTACTTATTCTAACAAATAATTCATAGTCTTCTATATGAGTATAAAGAGGATCATAATAATAATTATTTTTTCGAAGTATTGATTTTCTAATCATTATTGAAGGATGGACAATACAATTGCCTATATGCAAATAGTTTCTTATACTTTTAAAATCAGTTAGAATAAGCGGTTTCAGTCCATGTTTCCCTATTACTTTGAACCCGGTTCCACATATAGCTATACTTTCATCTGAATTCATTTTTTTCACTTGTTTTTCTAATCTTTTGGGATGACTAATGTCGTCACAATCCATTCGAGCAATATATTCTCCTCGCGCCAATTCCAAACCCTTATTAAGTGTGGCGATTAGCCTTAGATTTCTTTCATTATTCACCAGGCGGATTCTCGAATCGCCATAAGATTTTATTATTTCTTCACTGGAATCGGTCGAACCATCATTAATAATCAAAAACTCAAAATCTTTAAAACTTTGATTTAATATGCTTTCAATGGCTTCTTTTAAATAAAGTTCACCATTGTAAACTGGCATTAAAACTGTAACTTTTGGCATACTACACCTCATAATTAATACATAAAATTATTATTACTGAATGGGCTGCCAAGACTCTAAGAATTTTTTAGCTATTTCTTTATGAGAATGATGGGATTCAGCGAATTTTCTGTTATTTTTTCCTATTTCTAATATTTCATCTTTTTGTTCAATCAGTTTTTCAATTTGGTTTAAAATTTGATTTACATTAGGCTGAATATTTATTATTTCCGATTCAATAAAATCTAGTTCTTCTAAGCACTCATGTTCACAACCACTCATAACAACTTTACCCATAGCCATACTATATACGGCATTCATTCCGTATGAATAACTTCTGCATTGATCAATAACTACATTTACTCTATTAATCATTTTTAAATATTCTTTTAAAGGTAATACCGGAGATATAATAATTTCAATATCATTGGGATATTTCTCTTTAGCAAGCTTCATCGCTTCAGTTATATAGCTAGTACCTTTAAATTCTGGACGAGTGATGCCGTGATAAAAAACAATTTTGCCTTCCCTAACTATATTTTCTGTATAAACAATATTTGAAACATCTATTGGTAACGGGATAGTTTTCATTGTTTTAGATGCAAAAATGCTGTTACGGTAACTATGAGCGTATTCATACATTATCGGAATAATACCATCTACTTTATTTAAAACTCTTTTTTGTAGTATATAATCTAACTTTGTATGGTATGGCAACTCTTCTCCTTTTAACAAATCATTGTCAAAAGGCGTATATTTTTGAAAGGCCTGTCTTAAAACTGCTTCAGAGTAAAAATAATCATCTCCTGCAGCTAAACAATAAACCTTTTGATTGCTCTTAAAAATTTTATCATAAAACAAAGTTATATATTTATTAGGGGTTATATAAGGATTTATAAGCTGGACAATATCAAATCCATTAAACTCATTGATAATTTTATTCAATTCGAAAAATTTACTTATCTTATTGTCTCTCTCTAGTTTGAGGCTTATATCACCATGTATACCTTTTTTTCCATCACCGTCAGAGGCTAAAACTACTTTATGACCCAGTTCTTCTAGTCCCTTTTTCAAATTAGTATGAAGACCACTGTATTCCCCTAATAACAAAATCTTTTTCATTAAAATTAGCAGAAATAAGTAGCATGAATATAAGACTACTTATTTCTACTATCCTCCTCTCGAATAACAATCTCCCATTTTTATAAAGTGGATTTCATGGAATTAATAATTTTAAAATACACTTTTATCATTATGAGCATATAAATCATATACATTAAGCAATAAGCTAATGTCACACCTACTATTCCAAAAAAGTCTATAAGAATATATGCTAAAATTAAATAAGTCGCACCAGAAATCAGTTCAGTAATTATAAATAATTTAGTCATAGCTTTTGCAATCATTAAATATCCTAGTACCCAGCTACTCATTTTGAAAAAATCACCGATTAATTGAAATAAAAACAAATCGCTCATCCCGAGAAATTCATCTGTAAATAAAACATGTATGATGGTATCTCTCAATATATATACAAATATTATTATGATCCCTACTAAAGGCAAAATTAATTTATAACTCTTTTTGATTTCAGTTCTGAGATCCTCTGCGTTTTTTATTTCAGATAACCGAGGTAAATAGTACGTAGTCAAAGCAGTAGTAATAACAAGCAAATACATATTCGATATTTTATTTAAAGCTTCCCAATACCCTGCACTATCTAATGAAACCTCACTAATGATTATATTTCTAATCACTAATTGTACTATTGGTATACATAGCATTGTAGTAAATGACATTAACGAAAATTTGAACAATTGAGTATAGACGGTTTTGGGGATCAAAGAATTTATAATTATCCTAAAATTGCTTATTGTTTTTTTCTTAAATAAATAAACCGTAGTTATAATTAACACTACTGACTGGGTTAGCACCAAGGATAACAAAACTCCATAAAGACCTAAAGTAATAGTCATTATAGTAGTCATTATTAAAGAAAGAATACTTGCTACTATGTTAGAAGCTATATATATCTTTATTTGTTTTAACCCATTTAAAAGAGCTAGCAAATAACTGTTTAAACTAATAAAAATTATAGTTATTCCTAGTAAAACAAAAATACTCTTATAATCAATGGATTTAAAAGCCTTTATAGAAAGCCATTCCTTAAATAAAACTATAAGAATCCCTGTAATTAAAGAACATGTTATCGTTATTATTAGAGACGCTTTAAGATATTCATTTCTCTTTTTGTTATTATCATTAAACTCGGCGATATACTTTGTAACTCCAGAATTTATGCCACCCGTCCCCGTATTTATCAAAATGTTTAAAATGTTTTGGAAATTACCGATAATTGCTATACCAGAAGGTCCAATATAAACAGCTATCACCTTATTAACTATTAAGCTTGTTAACATCCTAATAATTGTCGCTATACCTGAGAGGAAACTTGTTTTCAACAAATTCATGGTCTTGTTTTCTTCTTTCTACACTATTTGTTAATAATGGTTTATTCTATCGACAATTTGCTTTACTTGATCCATATTAAGGACTGGAGAAATAGGTAAACTTAAGACTACCTAGCAATGTTTCTACAATGTTCGTTTTCTTTATCTAAATAAGGTAATTTAACTCGCAAAATAGCTGCCTGTATTTCATCCAACCGTGTTAATCTCCTCCTTATTAGCTGTTTGGCCATA
Organism: Domibacillus sp. A3M-37; assembly: GCF_024213455.1. Classification (NCBI taxonomy): domain Bacteria; kingdom Bacillati; phylum Bacillota; class Bacilli; order Caryophanales; family Bacillaceae; genus Domibacillus; species Domibacillus sp. A3M-37. The sequence continues at coordinate 628,662 of NZ_JANAVL010000001.1, forward strand.
TTTAACTTATTATTTAATTACAAAATACTTTTTATTAGTAGGCACCTTTTCTCAACAAAACAATTTCAACTGTTTTAAATAGAATCCAGGCTTCAAGTTTTAAAGACTGATTTTCCACATAATAAAGCTCCACATCTATACGTTCTGGATAATGTACAGAACTGCGTCCGCAAACTTGCCAATACCCGCTCATACCTGGCTTAACAGACAAAAACTGATTTACTTTTGGTCCATATTCTATTAATTCTTCTTCAATAACCGGTCTTGGTCCAATTAAACTCATTTCACCTTTTAAGACATTGATGATCTGTGGAATTTCATCCAAGCTGGTCTTACGTAAAAAGTTTCCTAGCTTCGTAATGCGTGGGTCTTCATGCGGCTCCAGTTTATAACTATTGGCTATATATTTTTCGTATAGCTCATTGTTTTCTCTTAATTTCTGGTCTGCATTCATCACCATGGAACGGAACTTATAAATATAAAAGATATTTCCATCTTTCCCCACGCGTTTTTGCCTAAAGAAAACGGGTCCTTTATTATCACCAAACATATAAAATATACTAACAACAATTAGTATAGGCAGTGTTAAAATGAGCGCAATCATTGCCCCAATAATATCAACCGTTCTTTTAGTAATGGCAAATGTTTTCGAACGTTCTTCGTAACTTGTAAATGAACCGATTGACTGATAAATAGACGCTTTTTGAGTACCTAACTGCCTATTATCCAACCCTCTCCCTGCCTTTCACCTTTTCCGCTTGTTCCAGTAAAAATTTCACTAATTCTTCATTAATTTCTTTGTCCTGCAATGCAAATTCAAGCGTTGTTTTGACGAATCCAAGCTTTTCATCGACATCGTACCGGTCACCTTCGAACTCGTACGCGAAGACGTGCTGAATTTCATTTAATGCTTGAATAGCGTCTGTGAGTTGAATTTCCCCGCCTGCACCCTTTTGTTGCTTATCCAGAAATATGAAAATTTCCGGCCTTAAAATGTAACGACCTATAATGGCCAAATTGGATAGCTGTGTACCCGGAACTGGTTTTTCTACAAAGTTATTAACTTGGTAGCGCAAGCCTTGTTTCGAAGATGGATCAACAATTCCATAACGATACGCTTCATGATCCGGCACCTGCTGAACGCCAATAATGGATGATTGTGTTTCTTCATATTGGTCAATCAACTGTTTTAAGCATGGTGTGTCGCTTTGAATGATGTCATCTCCAAGCAATACGGCAAATGGCTCATCACCAATAAAGTTACGGGCACACCAGACAGCGTGACCTAGTCCTTTTGGCTCTTTTTGGCGAATGTAATGAATATCGGCTAAGTTTGATGAATGACGTACTTTTTCAAGCAGATCCGTTTTGCCTTTTTCGCTCAAATTACGCTCAAGCTCCGCGGAAGCGTCAAAGTGGTCTTCAATCGCACGCTTCCCCTTACCAGTAACAATAATAATATCTTCAATACCCGAAGCGATGGCTTCTTCGACTATGTATTGAATCGTTGGTTTATCGACTATCGGCAGCATTTCTTTTGGCAGTGCTTTCGTTGCAGGGAGAAAACGAGTTCCAAGCCCCGCTGCTGGTATAATAGCTTTTCTTACTTTTTTCATTGATTGGATCCTCCCTTTCTATTTTAAATAGCAAATGGAAACACACAGGGATTGTATGTGCTTTCATTCGCTATCTATTTAGCTTTTTTGTATATTTTAATAAACCTGGGCATTTAACCCGCCCTCACACCACACGCTTGACGACAAGCGTCTAAGCGCTCCGTTCCCCGGAACACCACCGCACAGCTGAGTGCCTCCATTGATAACGGTAAAGGAGACATGACCGATGTTAATAAGATATAAAGTTGTAATGGCCGGTTTCTGGTTTTTCACTTTTGGCGTTAAAACAAATGAAGGGATTTCTTTTGCCGGTGACAAGATCGTGCTCTCTTTCAGGATTTAGCCTCGTTTAAACTGGATTTGGCATTTGCTTGGAAATGGTTTAGGAAGCGGAATCCATAGTTCATGCGTCAGCACAAAACTAAAAACATGCGCTAATGAAATGTGGGCGTCGGATGCAATAAAATGGGCTAAGTTTGCTTCGATACTTGTTCACCCAATCTCCTGGTGATTTTTCCACTATCCCGTTAATCGATGCTGCAATAACTTAAGAAAGAGCGCCTTTTTTAAAGAATGTATACAGTTTATCCGGCTACTTGTTTTTCATTTTTAAATTGCAGTTCCTTCTTGTAAATTTTGTTCGTTATTAAGAACATATATTCCTGCTTTTTCCCGCTTCTTTACAAAAATTCATGCAGCACAAGAACTTTTGTTTTAAGAAGCGGTCTTTTATTTTCAAATATAGTAAACAGAGTACGGAAGCCTTGATTTCTAGCTGTTTGACTCACTTATCTTATAGAAGAATTGCAGCTCCTTCTTTAGGCTTACGTTCATTATAAAGAACAAAAAGTAAAATGTATAGTATTTTTTTAAAAAAATTTCTTTTATTCTGATCCGTAGTAATAGTAAGAATTAAAGTCTTTGATTTCCCGGTTGTTCAAAACAACCCCAAGCACTTTCGCTTTAGCGGACTGAAGAACCTCTTTCGCTTTTCGGGTTTTGTCGATGTTTGCTTTGCCGCTATTGACGACAAATATCGATCCGTCACATTGGTTAGCGAGTACCTGTGCGTCGGTTACCGAAAGAATAGGCGGTGTATCAAATAAGATATAATCAAATTCATCCAGCGCTTTTCCTAAAAATTCATTCATCACAGAAGAGCCAAGGAGTTCAGCTGGATTCGGTGGAATAGGACCTGATGTGAGTACAAATAAGTTGTCTATTTTTGTTTTGCTGACCGCTCCTTGATAGGAAACTTGCTTTACCAGTACGTTTGTTAAGCCTATTTGATTGGGAAGACTGAATACATGATGCAGCGTCGGCTTGCGCGTGTCGGCATCGACAAGCAGCACTTTTTTTCCTTGATCGGCAAGAACAACAGCGAGATTTGCCACCGTCGTCGATTTTCCTTCTGCCTGTTCGGTTGACGTCACCAAAAGCGTCCTATACGATTCGCTGACAGACGAGAAAAGAATATTGGTCCGGATTGTCCGGTACTGTTCCGCCATTAGTGACTTTGGATCGGTTTCTGTAATAAGTGTGCTTTCTGAATGAAGCTTCGCCCCTTGCATTTTCCGTCTAAGAACCAATTGTCCCACTCCCCACTGCTTGTTTTTTGAGAGCCGTTTCTTTTTTCTTAACAGCGGCTTTGTCGTGGATAACGGCGACACTGCCTAACACCGGCAGTTCAAGCAATCTTTCAATATCCTGTTCAGACTTAATCGTGTTATCCAGGTATTCAAGCAAGAAAGCAAGCCCGATCCCAGCCATTAAGCCGAAGACAAGACCAATTACAATGTTTAATAGCGGCTGAGGCTTGATGGGCGCTTCTGCCGGCTGCACTTCTGCCGTAGCCAAAATGCTGACGTTATCGACGTTCATAATCGTAAGAATTTCTTTTTGGAATACACTTGCTGTTTCATTGGCAATGTGTGCGGCGGTCTCTTGATTTCCATCCTGTACCATGACATTGACCACTTGTGAATCCTGTTCATTGGCTACTGTGATTTTAGAAGAAAGCTGTTCTGGTGTCAGGTCCAGATCCAGGTTTTGGGCTACTTTCTCCAGGATGGCCGGTGATTTTATAATAACGTTGTAGGTATTGATCATCTGCAGATCCACCTGCATTTCAGCCGAATCATAAAGCTGCTGTTCTGTTTTAGCCTGATTGACGAGAAGCTGCGTGGATGCCTGGTAGACTGGCGTTAAAAGAAAAAAACTGATCATGCCACTGATCAGTGCCCCTGCCATCGTCACAAGCACAATCAATTTCAATCTTTTCCGCAACGTTCCCATGAGATCTTTAAGACTAATCGCTTCTTCCATAGATACCCTCCTGTAATTGCAAATATTTAAATTGGATTATAGCAAAGTATTCGAAAATAATTTGTCCTTTTTTGATGTCCAATCACCAAAAGTTTTGTATTTTTCCGCCAAAATTATTGTAAATATTAGTATTAAAATGGATTAATTTGTTAAAATAATGACCGTAAAAGAAAAAAGAGCATGATAAAGCTTGTTGTAGAATCAACTATTTTAAAACCTTTTTCAGTTTGATCCTCTATTGTATTCGCTTTCATCTTAAATTCGACAAAGACAGCTCAAAAAAGCAGAGAACCATTTCAAGGTTCTCTGCTTTTTATTCTATTGCCGCAATATTTGTTAAATCAAGACTTTTACCCATCCGAAAAAGGACAGCCAAAGTGAAACGTTCAGCAGCATCCCCCCTCTAAGTCCTTTCAGAAAGCTGCCCTCTTCATGCTGATAATTCTTTGACCACTCATAATCTGCGCAAATAGTCGCCGCATGATGAATCTTATTCAGCTTCATCAGCAAATTCTTTCCATGATGCAATGAGTGTCAGCTGACCGTCTAAATCAAATTTGCCAAACCACTGAAATTTTTCTGCACCGAAATAGTTAGGCAACTAAAAGTATCGGCCGACAGTTCTCTCATAATAAAATAAATAGCAAGCCTTATTCTTTATCTACAATCATTAACTTCATATCCATTGCATTTAATACTTTTATGATTGTTTTTAAAGTAGGGTTTACTCTCATTGTTTCTAGTCTTCCAATAGCAGCTTGATCTAGACCTGTCATTTTCTCAAGATCTTTCTGGGTAATTCTCCGTTTCTTTCTTTCACGAACTATATTTTGGACAAATTTATTTTCCTCTTTTGAGATTCTCTGCCCTGCTGCGGGTTTATCGGCCTTTACTACTAATGATTCCCTTCTTTTTGCTTTCAGTTCCATTATTTTATTCTCTTTCTTGGCTTATTTCCAACTTTGATATAATAAGCATTGTCATCTAGAGTTTTAAAAAACTTGATTCCAACCCACTTTAATGGTGTCCAAATTTCTTTCATGGAATATAGCGGCATAAAAATGTTCCCCTCTATTAAAAATTGTACGGAAATCGTATTCGACAACTGGCTGGCATAGTTTTGTCACCTTAGCCCCTCTAGTTTTGCGTCACCGTTTTTCAACGACTCTGCCTTTTCGCACAATATTTGGGTACATTCCCATTATAAACCCCTACACCTATTTTTTTAAGTCTATTCGTTCGACAAATTCCCACAAAAATAGCGCTCCGATTACGAAGCGCTCGCTCAACAGTTTGAACCAATTGCTCAGTTCCATGACTAGCCTTCACTTTATCCGAGCGGAGGACTGACCCCAAAAATAGACACCATTAAAAAAGCAGAAAGCCATTTCAAGGCTCTCTGCTTTATATTCTATTGCCGCACTATTACGTTAAAGTAAGATTTTCATCCATCCGAAAAAGGAGATCCAAAGCGGAATGCTGAGACCAATGCCCCATCTTAAGCCTGTAAAGAGTTCAGGTTCGCTATAAAGTCGGTTCATAGGATACAACTCCCTCATTTTTGAAAGCGCTTTAATTTATTATACCCCATTATCAAATTCATATTCATGCCCTTTCTCACTCTTTTTTAAACAAACAGGCGAAACAATCGCAGCCAGCCAAAAAAGGACAGCCAAAGAGGAATGCTCAAGCTAATCCCCCATCTGAGCCCTTTCAAACAGCTGCCCTCTTCATGCTGATCATTCATATTTATCACCTTCCCCGTTATGGTGCTACTAGTATAACCAGGAAAAGTGAAAATAAAATGAAATTCAGTCCTTTTCGTACAATTCTAACGGCAGCCCGTCCGGATCGCTGAAAAACGCAAAGCGCCTGCCGGTTCCTTCATCAATGCGGATCGGCTCCACCTCTACACTGTGTTCCTCCAGTTCCCGTACCGATGCCTCGATATCTTCTACTTCAAACGCTAAATGACGCAGCCCCTGTGCTTCCGGGTAACTGAGGCGCCCGGGTGCATCCGGAAACGAAAATAATTCAATTTGATCAGAAGCTCCTACACGTAAATCAAGCTTATAAGACGCCCGCTCCGCCCGATACGTTTCTGCTAAAATCTCAAATCCTAAAATGTCTGTATAAAAACGCTTTGACCGCTCGTAATCAGAACAAATAATGGCGGTGTGATGGATTTTAACAATATTCATGAAATCACCTTTTTCAACTGTTTTATGTTGGCCTGATTCATTTATTTTCTTTATTAGCTCATACCCACCATAGGAAGAGTGCAGTTCGGTCCAAATGAAACAGCCAGCGCATGGCTCATAATGTATCATATAACCAATTAAGAAGTCAGAAGTTTGTTCTTAACAGCTCAAAAGCTATTTAACGAGCCCTTGCAAAATTCAGTTTATTAACAGAAATACTCTCTCCTTTTTGTTGCTTATGAAAAACGTGTACCAAGTTGCTTCTACTTCGGTAATCATTTTTGCTGTAGTAACGCCCATGGATAAGGATTTCATTTTTAACGATTCACTCATTATAGTTCCACTCCTCACTGTAATGACTATTGATTTACTATTGTGCAGTATTAAATGAAATCGGGTATCTGAATACTTTAAAACAGCTTATTTAATAAGATTGAGTATTCAGTTTTTTTAAACTAAAAAAAACACAATATTGGCGTATAGTCATCCGTTATTGTGCGCTTCCATCCTAAAGATGCTTTATTGTTTTATATACAACTGGACGATGAACCTAAACCTATTCGCCGTACTTTTGCTGGTGATACCTTTTCTTTTGGTTTAATTCTTTTTTCACTTTTTCATTGATGCACCCTGTTTCTAAATATTCATATTTTAGAAACTGATACTTATGCCAGCCGCGCTTTATATCGGCAAGCATTTTGGATAGCCCCTGAACATTATCCATTTGTGTTGAATGAAATAACGGTGAAGCGTCACATACCTTATCTGCTGAATGGCCGAGATGCAGGTTAGAAACGTCATTCCTTACATTTTTCTCAATCATGTCTTTCTCCCTCTGATTCGCACGGAGGTCCGTATTCGGCAACTGGCTGACATTGTCTAAAGACTTTAGTCCCTATAGTTTTGCGTCACCACTTTTCAATGGCTTTGCCCGTTCGTACGATTCATTTTTTATAGTACAAATACACTATACGAAATTTATCAGAATAAATAAATGAGAATAAAGTCCCGTTTTGTCGAATTTTTCTTATGTTTTTTGACATAGCTGCATGTAATTTACATCCGACTGGTGCTTACGCTTCATTCCTATCACTTCAGCGCTAAACCGCGGGTACGCAATCTGAAGAGCCATTTGCTGCTGATCCGCCGTTAACCCGCCCGCTGATACTTTGTTGTATCAAGCAATTTCTTCTGCCGAAAAGCGGCTGAACACAAACTGCATCGCTTCTTCCCTTTAGCTGAAATGAAGCCCGCCAGATCCACCTGCTTCAGCTGTTGGCTCTTCCTGTACAAAAAACTCTTTTCCTGCCTGTATCTGTTTCTTTTAACAGTTCATTTGCTTCAGCCGGAATTTCCTTTATCGGCTCCGATTCTTCAACAACAGGCTCGACCTCCGCCACTTCTTCTTCTAAGGGCCCATCCTCTTGCACAGACTCCACTGCTTCAGGCTGTTGAAGATTTTGCTCAACTTCCTTAGCAAAGTCCACCGACTGCTTCTGTTTATCTTTCCCCGACATCCAGACCGCCGCAACGATTACAATCGTACAAAGTAACACGATCGCACCGAGCCACTTTTCTTCAAGCCAATCACCCCTCCAAATCCACAAACTTATACAGCCGCAGCACATACCCCGGCAGCTTCACAAATTCCTTCGCCGTAAAAAGAATGTTTTGTTTGTCCCAATACCACGCCTGTCCATTGCGCAATGACGATACATACGTCAGCTCAATCCCGCTGTCACGGTATACATGCTCAAACACGAGCTTCACCCGCCGCATATGATAATCAGACGACACAACAATAGCCGAATCAAAGCCCTTCTCCACCATCATCTCTTTCGTATACAGCGCATTCGTATAGGTACTCGTCGCCTCTTCCTCCAGCAGGAGATCCTGCTCCGACACGCCAAACGCCACCGCTTCCTCCACTGTCATCCCGGCTTCATTGGCAAGCGACAGCATCACCTGATCCGCATAGCCCTCATGATACAAATCCGCCGCTTTCTCAAGACGGCCAACATCCCCGCTCAGCGCAATAATCACATCCGCGTTCTTCGGCTCCTCATTAACAACAAGAAACAACCTCGCCAGTGGAAACAGTACCACAAAACCAACAATCGCAAGGAAGGCATACTTCATCCTTTTCAACTTCACACCATCCTATTCTTTAGTTAATCACCGCACTAAAGCGAATATACCTAACAAAAACAACCCAGCCGCAACACTAACGGCCAGGTTGTTCACTTCCCTATCAAAAAATCACTCAGAAACCTTCACACGCTTCACCATTTCCTGAATGACCGCGATCACACGCTCCTGCTGCTCCATCGTCATATTGGACCCGGAAGGCAAACACAAACCGTTCTCAAATAACTCATCCGACACACTGTAATCTTCCGCATGCGGATAATACTTGGCTTCTTCAAACAGCGGCTGCATGTGAAGCGGCTTCCAGACCGGACGCGCTTCAATGTTGTCTTCGGCCAAGCGGTCAATCAGCTCCATTGGCGTGAACCCAACTTTCTCCCGATCAATCGTCAGCGTCGTCAGCCAGCGGTTATGCTTCGTGCCGTCCATTTCCGGCATAAAGTTAAAGCCATCCACTTCACCAAACGCCGCCACGTACCGATCAAACACTGCACGGCGCGCCGCTACACGTTCATCCAACACTTCAAGCTGCGCACGGCCCACTCCGGCCAAAATGTTGCTCATCCGGTAATTATAGCCCGCTTCGCTATGCTGATAATGCGGTGCTGGATCACGTGCCTGCGTCGCCAAAAAGCGAGCTTTCCGAAGCGCTTCCTCATCATTAGAGACAAGCATCCCACCACCGGACGTCGTAATGATTTTGTTCCCATTAAACGAAAAGACGCCAAACTTCCCGAACGATCCGCTTTTCTTGCCTTTAAACTCCGCCCCAAGCGATTCCGCCGCATCTTCTACAACCGGAACACTGTAGCGATCACAAATCGCCATAATCTCATCCATCTTCGCGCTCTGGCCGTACAAATTCACGACAATGACCGCTTTTGGCAGCACCTCTGCCTCACGTAGCGCACGCTCCAGCGCATCCGGTGACATATTCCACGTATCCGGCTCTGAATCGATAAATACAGGTTCCGCGCCCTGATACAAAATCGGATTTGCGCTTGCAATAAAAGTAAGGCTTGAGCAATAAATCACGTCTCCTGCCTGTACATCCAATAGACGCAGGGCTAAATGAATCGCCGCTGTCCCCGAACTGACCGCTGCTGCATCCGCTACACCTGCATACGTGGCCAGCTCACGCTCAAAATTGTCCACATTCGGACCAAGCGGCGCGATCCAGTTTTGGTCAAACGCTTCGTTTATGTATAGCTGCTCCCGTCCGCTCATATGCGGCGATGACAAGTAAATTCTTGATGAATCTGCCACCTTTATCACCCTCCTAAAAAGAAAATAAAGTTTCTGCTTGGCAGAAACTTCAAAAATATCATTCTTAATAAAGAAAATTATTGTTCTTTATTAAGAATGATGCTATAATCTACCTATCAACTGATAACGTCACTTTATTAACACTTTAGATTTGACCACAGCAGGCACCCCAACGGCCGTCTGTTCATGTGGTATATCATGAACCACTACTGCTCCGGCACCAACAACTGCCCAGTCGCCAATCGTTTTACCTGGAATTACTTTTGCACCTGCACCAACATGAGCACCCGTTCCGACAGTTACATTCCCGGTCATCACACTGCCCGGAGAAATATGTGCATAATCACCAATAAAATTATCATGCTCTACAATTGAACCAGAGTTGACGATCACATGAGAACCGATTACAGCATCTGCATTAATAACCGTGCCCGCCATCACAACTGATCCGGGACCAATATGCGCAGATGGACTGACAAACGAAAAAGGATGAATAAGCGTTTCAAAAGTAGCCCCGTAATCATACAATTCTTTGGCAATCTTTTCTCGAACCCAATTTGTCCCAATGGCAATTGTAAAAACAACGTCATGGTCTTTCGCCAATTTCTTTGCCTCAGAAACCGGCCCGAACTGTACACCGTCTTTATATGAAATATCCGTATACCGGTCATCTAATACAGCAATGAGCGTATGCCCACCTAATGACTGAATCGTATCCTGAACCACCTTGCTGTGACCGCCGTGCCCAATTACTACTATCTTCCTCACGCCTTCACCACCTCTTCGCTTTATAACGTTCCCTATCAATCTTCCATCTACCATTTTATTATGTTTCAACCCAAAATGCTACTTTGCCATTTTTGCGAAATCACTTTGATCCAAATGTATCCTTTTTCGTTCCTGTAAATTTTGTCATCGTCACATGCCCCTGCTGGCTGACACCTTCCGACTTAAATACTTTCATCACTGTCATCACCAAAATCTTCAAATCCAGCCAAAACGACCGGTTCTCCACATACCACACATCCAGCTTAAACTTCTCTTCCCACGAAATCGCATTGCGTCCATTCACCTGCGCCCAGCCAGTAATCCCCGGCCGCACCTCATGACGCCGCGCCTGATCCGGCGTATACAGATCTAAATATTCCATTAACAACGGACGCGGACCAACAAGACTGATATCCCCTTTTAGCACATTAAACAGCTGTGGAAGTTCATCCAGACTCAGCTTCCGCAGCAATTTGCCAAACGACGTCAGCCGAATATAGTCCGGCAGCAATTCCCCATATTCATCTCGCTCGTTCGTCATAGTACGAAATTTATAGACAAAAAATGGCTTACCGTTTAAGCCTGGGCGCTGCTGCTTGAAGACGATTGGTGTACCAAGCTTGAGACGGATCAATAGAGTTGTAATTAAAATGACAGGTGAAAGCAATATCAACCCCATAAATGCACAAGCACAATCAAAAATCCACTTCATAGTCTACGCCTCACTTAAATACATCTGAAATATAAATTATTCCATCTGCTTTTTCCCAATATTTCCAACTTTTTTTACTTTTGGGTAACCTAAACCACTTATAAACAAATCGTCTTTTTGAACTTCGTAAGCACTAATATCAATTCAAACATCCACTGGATAATTTTTCAATGTACTGTGTAACCTCCCTTCTATTGGAATCACCGTCCCAATCATCGATTTAGAAGCAATCCGACAAAAGAAATACAATTAGTTGTGCAACATCCATTGGCTATCCAAGGCCTAATGGATGTAAATTTTTTATTTTTCCCTATTGTGCTTGCCCGAATTTTTGACTAATACTTTCTGACATATGCGTTTCCACAATTCTAGGGCCAGACAATTCACTCTAATTTGTCTATTTGCCATTTCTATTGCTGCAGATTTTGTTATCTAAATAACAGCTCTTTTGATACACTATACGAAATAATACCAGGTTCTTCCACTAGAACTAAAGCAGAAAATAGCAGAACAATCGAACCGCCGTTAAGGATAATCTTTTATTGCTACAGGCTTTCAATAATTGATTGATTGTTTCAATATTAGCGCTATTATTCTTTTCGTTTGTTCAAAGGAAACTGTTCTAAATGGTGGCACTTTATGCACTCCAGCTGCATGAAAAAGTCCATGAATTTCACCTTGCTCCTTTGAGATGCTTTTCATGAGATCGACAATCGTTTCTATCTCATTTAAATCATGGGAAATAAAATTTTAATTAGGCATAAGTTCTTTCCACTGTTCAAGTCGCTCATTACTACGTTCCAAAAGAATTAAATTCGCGTTTAACTTATTCAATAACAAAGATGTTTCACGACCAATTCCAGAAGTAGCGTCAGTGATTAAAATAGTTTTCCCGTTTAAAGAAATCATAGCAGTATCCTTTCAGTAGTCCATAATAACAAAAGAATCGCTCTATCAGAGATAGTGAATTTTTAGATTCACACTTCCGCCAGAGCAATATCTATATTATTTAGTAGACTTTTGATCAATATAATTTAATGTATCACTATACTCATTTAAAATTTTCACTTCCTCTTCGCTTAAAGTAAAATCAAACTGTTCATCTAATACTGCATTCAAAGAAATTGTAGCCATAGAATCCCAATCTTCTAATATATCTAATACTGTTGCAGGTGTAACGTCTTCCACATCTACCATTACGATCTCTTCCGCAATAGTAGTCATTATACTTTTATCACAGTCCACCAACAATTTTCATTAAATATTAGATCAGATGAACCAACATATGAAAACTTAATATTTGTATCTTTATACACTCTGTCAAAAATCATCAAACTATCATATGATAGTTTGATGATAAAACAAGAACAGACTTAAAACTTTTTTGCTTAATAAGCTTTTTAGAAAAAACGAATTTCTATAAGCACTGTCAGCTTTTTCTCTGTAATAATGGATTTATTAGGTATCCCTAGTTCAAATGCATGTTTTTTCATAAGTTGAGCCATTGTGGTGTTCTGATAAACTTCACCACCTGAAGTCATTTGTCTCCACTCAAGACTAGTATAACATCTGCTCTTGTGATTGGATCCGTAATAACAAGAAATCTCCTAGCAAAGAAAAAGGATACTATACATATAAGAATCAAAATAGTTGTTCCTAACGAAATAATACCCCTTTGATTCTTCTTCAAAGTCATTTTCATAAACTGATCAACTAATTTCGTCTAGTTTTGTTTATACTAACTCTATTATCTCAAATGTCTTCCTTGACTAGTACCGTAGCCTCTTCATCATAACCATTCGGATTATTTGACTGCCAACGCCATGAGTCAGTGCACATTTCTTCAATACCTTTCTTAGCCTCCCAGCCAAGTTCTTTTCTTGCTTTTGAAGGATTCGCATAACATACCCCTACATCCCCAGGCCTAGGTTCTACAATTGTATAAGGGATTTTCCCTCCAAACGCTTTTTCAAAGGCAGATACCATATCTAATACGCTGTATCCAGTTCCAGTACCAAGATTGTAAGCATTGACACCACTGTCCGCTATGATTTTTTCAAGAGCCTTCAAGTGTCCTAAGGCAAGGTCTACCACATGGATATAATCTCTAATTCCCGTACCATCCGGGGTTTGATAATTGTTACCAAAGACTTTTAGCTCTTTCAATTTCCCAACTGCTACTTGAGTAATATAAGGCATCAGGTTATTTGGTATACCGTTCGGGTCTTCACCTATACGACCGCTTTTATGAGCACCAATCGGATTGAAATAACGGAGAAGTGCAATACTCCACCTATTATCGGATACGTAAAGATCCCGTAGAATTTCTTCAATCATTAATTTTGTCCCACCATAAGGGTTAGTTGCTCCAAGGGGGAAATCCTCGGAAATTGGCACCTGCTCTGGTATACCGTATATAGTAGCAGATGAGCTAAATACTAACTTCTTCACACCATATTTTTGCATTACCTTACAAAGTATAAGTGTGCTTGTGATATTGTTATGATAATAGTGAATTGGAATTTGAACAGATTCTCCAACAGCTTTTAATCCAGCAAAGTGAATAACTGCTTCAATTTCATTTTCAGTAAATACCTTTTCTAATCTTTCTTGGTTAATAAGATCGGTTTGATAAAACCTAAAGTCTTTACCTGTTAACTGTTTAACCCTGACTAAAGAATCTACTTTACTATTTGAAAGGTTATCAACAACCACTAATTCATACCCAGAATTCAATAACTCAACACAGGTGTGACTTCCAATATAGCCGGCACCGCCTGTTACTAAAATCGCCAAAATTATCCCCTCCAAAATTTGTTTAATTGGTTGTATAAATTGTTTTAATTAGTATTATCCTTGTTTAAGCTTGCTTTTTTATTAAATATAAAGAAATGTTTGGTTCAAGATTTGAGTTTCTTTCTCCCCTTTATTTTATCCAAGTATCCTTTCAAAAACTCCTTCAAATCAAGGTAAATTTCCTTTTCAAACAAAGAACAGATAATGAAATACACGGGTAGTAAAATTACAATTAAAATAACAGACCAAACCACAATTGTTATATATGACGTTGGATTAATATTAAAATAATCAGCAACAAATAACATCATCAAAAAAATCCCGACATTCACTAACCATCTTTTTATAGTTATCCAAGGACTTCTGTATAATATTTTTTTATTTGCATATATTATTGTATCTGTTGAGCGATATAGTAAAGCACCAATTGTCCCCATCAACACTCCATAAATCCCGAAAAATTGAACAAATATAAGGGATAATATAATATTTATGGTTGCCTCTAGTATAGAACGATTTTGCGTCTCTTTAAAGTGCCCTGCTATAGTAATAGCATTAATACCTGACGTCCGAGCATTCGTTAACAATTTCAGCAAAATAAACAAGATCGGCAGCCAAAAATCAATATAATTTATGTCATTAATTCCGTAAGTGTATAGTCTCATAAAAGGTAATATTAAAATATAAGCAATGGTAAATAAAGAGAAAATAAAAGCCATAAAATATACTTCATAGACATCATAAAGTTTTATGAATTTACTCTTGCTTTCATGGTAGGTTTGTCCAAGAGCAAATGTAATACTACCATTAACCGTAAAAATAATATTATCAATCATATTAAATAGTAAATTATACATAACATAAACACTCACAACTTTTAAGTCGGTGAAAATTGTTAGTATAATTACATCAGTACTAGAAAAAATTAAAAAGGATACTTGATGAATTAAAGCTGAGTTTTTTTGTGCAATAGCTTCAAAATTTGGTTTCTCATTTAAATCAATCCATTTATAATTTTTTTTAATATATATTTTAAAAATTACAATCTGAATTATTGTTATAATAAAATAAGATGCTTGAACTGCAATAATGTTAAAGTGAAGTGACAATAATACTATTTTTACAATACTATTTAAAATATTTATAATTGTAATAATAGAGGTATTTACATAAGTCTTCCCTTCAGCAGTCAGCAGTATTCTATATTTCCCTTGAAAATAATAGTTAATTGCTCCGCTCATACCGGCCAATAATATAACTACAAAGACTGTTGCTTTACTTAAATTTGAGTCAATAATAAATGGATAGATTATTGCGATTAAAAGAACGGTCCAAAAATAGTATATTCCTGTTTTTTTATAATAACTTGATGTTGCAGCCAATATAGAGTTAATACTTTGTTTATCATCTTTTGCTACTGGTTTATATAGTGCCTGTAATGAAGCAGCACCAACGCCTGCTTCCAAAAGAGATAGATAAATAAGGATTTGTGCAATGGATGCCATTAGTCCGTTAACTTCCGAACCGAAATTAACTAAAAATAATCTGGGTATAATAATTCCAAGAGCAATTAATAAAATCTGACTTACTATACCAAAAGTTAAGTTCAAAAAACTTCGCTTTACTCTCATAATTGCTCCTTAAAATCATGTTATCCTAACCTATATAGAAATTCATTATTCGTTTTATTTAACTTAATTTATTTTTAGTAGCCTTCTAAAAAAGTCAAAAGGTCTCTCTATAAAATAGTTGAAATTAATAGAATCTAAGTCTTGTACTAGAACTAAAATTGCAGGTCTCAGTATAATCAAATAAGTATTTGTTTCAATGAATATTTATCTTTCTTTGAAATTTTTGCACATAATCCATCTATATTCTTTTTTTAATGAATAAGTATGATATTAAAAAGTTCTTAATAATTTCAAAGACAATACTCCATTGTTTAATCCTAAGAAACATACTATAATTCTTGCAATAAATTAAATACAGTATTTTACTTAATTTATCATTTCATCGAATAAGTTTTTATTAATCTGAGTACTGGAGCTTTCTGCTCGTAAATTATTACTTAATTGTTCCCTAAGCATATCATTCTGCGTTAGCATATATATGTTATCTGATATGCTTTCTGATGAAGCATTAGTGATTAGACCTGTTTTCTCTTCTTTCACCTGAAATTTAGCCTCTTGATAGGATGTTACGATAATAGGCTTATACAGTATCTTCGCTTCCTCGACAGCAAGAGGTCTGGCCTCTGTTCTAGATGGCTGTACGTATATATCACAATATTTTATATAGGGATAAGGATTTTTCTGATTCCCCACCAAAATAAAGTGGTTTTGTAGTCTTTTTTCTTTAATTTTTAATTCTAGTTCTTTTCTAAGTTTTCCATCTCCTACTATATACCATTTTATATTAATCCCCTTACTCACTAATATTTCACATGCATCTAACGCTATATCAATCCCCTTAACAACCTGTAATCTTGCTACAGTAACAATCACTACCTCATGGTTGTTCTTTTGGAAAGGATTAAATCGAGTAGCAAGATCTATAATTTCCTTTTTTGAAACAATATTTGGTATAACTACAGTTTTTGAATCCAGTTGAGGAAATCGTTTTACAAAGCTTAAACGCTGCCCCTCACCAACTGTCACTATAGTGTTCATTCTTTCAAAGTACTTTTTATACAAATTTGCTTTACTATTCATTGTTCCAAAATCAAGGTGTACATAACAGATTTTCCTATATGCATCAACATTTTCAGATAAATATAATAAGCATGATGAGTGATGCATATAAGAAATTGCAACATCATATAATCCGTTTTTTCTAAATAATCTCTTCTTTACTACCCAGCTGTAAATATCTTGCTTCACTAAATCATTACCTATTTTGTTTAAAAATTTTATTAAAAGCTTATTTAGTAATACATTTAATCTTTTAGTTTTTATTAATTCACTTACTGATTTGTTATAATCGTCTGACAGTAAGGGTTCCAAAATATTAACTTCTTTAGGAACTTTGTCTAATAAGTCACCTTCTTTTTTTACCATTAATAAATCAACTTGATATTTATCATAGTCCATTTCTTGGAGTAAAGAAATCAAACTCTTTTCAGTTCCCCCAATAGTTAGGCTTTCAATTATAAAAAATACCTTTTTTTTCATATGACTATTCTCCATTTTATACGATAGTTTGTCAGCTTAAGTACAACAATTCCTGCTATGAACACTTCGTGTGCCATCCATCAGTCAAGATATTTTCTCGACCAGTTGTTAATGAGTTAAATTGATTCCCCACGTGCTTCCTCGGTTACCTGATGAGAACCCTTCTCTTTCGGAAAGAATTCTCGAAGCAGACCATTGACATTTTCGTTGCTCCCAAATTGCCAGGAAGAATAGGGATCAGTAAAAAATACCGCAATATTCAGGTCTTTTTTCAAAATAAAATAGCAGCTAAACTCTTTTCCGCGCTCGGTCGTATCCATGTGAATAGTCTTCTTGGGGAGGCATTTAATAAAGGAACAGATCGCTTTTTTCATCGAATCGGCGTTCCGATCAGGTATTTTAACCGCCACATACTAACGCGTTTTTACGCTCCAATAATGTGGTGACACAACTCTTACTCCGGCTACGCTCGGACACTATGGGTATCCATTTTGCAGTGTCCGAACGTATTCCTTGTATTGACATCTACCGATCGCGTATTTCCTACGATTTTTGAAGCTTTCCCTTTTGAAGAAATACTTCTGCTGTCCGGTTCCCAGTCCGTCCATCGTAAAATTAGCGATAAATCTCCTCAAAGCATACTGTTTCTTTAAACAGCCGGTTGGCGCGGCGCGATCTGTTTCGGAGACTAGGTGAGAACAAGCTTCTCCCGGATCATTTCAGCGACATGCAGAACCATTTTTTCAAGTACTTACCGTTCTTACACCGGGACGGCATAATATCCTACGCGGCTTCAGACTAATAAAGGCTTTCTATGGAGTATTTCAGGAAAATTCCTATGAAACGGTAGAAGACGAATATCTGATTCTGTTTGTGATTGCTCGAATCGAGTAGCCTAGTCTGTCGATTGGTTGTCTTGGTGCGCGCTCAAATGTGGTGAGATGTTGTTAGTTCATGATAATCTTCCCCGTAAATGTTTGTGTGGTAACTTACATTTTACACGAATCTGTCATGGGCGTTTTTATTTTCCATGTGTTGCACTTAATATTACAATCCTTCATAAACAATAAAGTATCCGAATATATTTTCTGAATAATTATAAATATCTTAATTTACAAAATTTTCTTTTGATTTCCTCGTTTAATTCTTCATACTTTAGTAAATCAGCCTTTCCGTTTGCTAATTTTTCTAATTCGCGATATACAAGTTCAATATTTTCGACGTACTCTACCGTCCCAAATTTATCTATCCATCGCAAGCTTTCCACGATCTTATGGTCTTTAGATCTGAGTACTATACATGGGGTTTTAGCAAGTATGGAAAAAATCATACCATGATATCTATCAGTTATTACAACTTTGCTATTTGCAAAGTTTTTGACCATTCTTATGACTTCTCTTTTTCTCTCATCTTCTCTTATGCCATATGGTACATTAGTATCCTGCTCAATTATATTATTGTATTTTTTCTTAAGATTATTTAACAAATTATTTTTTTCTTCTAAATTATAAAAAGTTTCTTTGTCTCTTCTAAAACACACTAATATATTTTCTTTACTTGTGTTTTTATTTATTTCATCCTGTATGGGTGTACTGCATAAATAAAATACTGCGTCCGGATTAAGTATTAACTTTACATTTTTAAATGTATTTTTTGCGTCTAGAAAGCTTTTTTCTTCTCTTAGAATTACACTTATATCTTTATGGCTATCATATATAGCTTTACTTTTTAATTTTTCTTTTCTGCCTGATTCTGTATCTGAAAAATTCATAGTTGAAGGAAACAATATAATTTTGTTATTTGGATATTGTTCCACGACATTTCTTTTCAAGATTTCTGAATCTATATAAAGATCCCCAAAATGTCCTCCACCCTGTAAACATATTATATCTTTGTCAGTGATTAATTTTTTAATTAATTTTAAAGTACTATAGTTATTTAACTTGATTTCGTTTACTGTAAAATAAAATTTTTCATATCCAAAAAATTCATCATTAATCCAAGCCTGCTCTGCGATCGTTATAGCTTGATCACCTATATTTCCATATAAAGGAGTATCGATCAATATAATCTTTTTTCTTTTTCTAATTTTATTTAGTTTTCCTAACTTAACCATAAATCTTAAATGCGTTTTAATATCACTCAATATTTTATATAATTTATTATTTTTTAACTTTCGAATTATACTTTTCATGTATTTTCCCTATAAACTACTTTCCATTAAAATATTTAAAAATGACTAAAGATGCTAGTCTATAATCTAGTTTACTATATAAAACAGACAGTAATTTATACTTAATTGAAGCGTGTTTATTATTATATAGACCACTAAGGCTGCCACGTATGATTTTAGATTGCCTACAAAAAATTAAATCATGAACTATATTATTTAGGTTCCGTTCTTTTAGTGAAGTATCTCTAAAGGAAATATTCAACAAATCGACTGTAAGAATGGGTAGAAAATTCTTTAATACTTGACCTTTATTCATGTTAAGGCAATATTCTTTATATTTTTCGAGAAGATTTTCGAATTTAAAGAGAAGATTTTTTTTTCTAGAATTCATTATCGATCCTGTTCTTATCAAATAATTATATAGTGGGGCACTCGCAGATACTATTTTTGTGCAATGGACCATGTAGTATAAATTAAACAATAAGTCTTCTGAAAATATCTCTTTATTAGATTCAAACTTTATATTATATTTATTAATGATGTCCATATTGTAAATTTTATTCCACACTACTATAGTCAAGTCTTTTCTTTTACCCACAAGAAATCCACATATATCCCCATCGTCTAACTCTATGATTTCGTCTTTAAGACGGTTAGATGTTACTACCTCCTTAGTAGGGTAAATATCCTTACATCCACAAACCCCCATGTTAGCTTTATTATTTTCAACTAAATCATAAAGAGTTTTAATCATATCTTCTTCTATATAATCATCTGAATCTATAAAACATACCCATTTACTACTTACAAACTTTAAACCTTCATTTCTCGCTGAACTTAACCCGCCATTCTCTTTTACAACAATTTTTATTCTTGGATCTTTTTCAGCAAACTTTTCTATTATTTTATAACTGTTGTCTTTAGAACCGTCATTTACAACTATTATTTCAATTTCTTTTAATGTCTGCTCGCATATAGTAGTTAAACACTTTTCTAGGTATTTTTCTGTATTATATACTGGAACAATGATACTTACTTTAGTGTTCAATTGACTTCATTCCCTTTATTAATTTACTGATATGGTAGTAAACTCTCAAAGTTAAACTCAGCGCATTACATTTTACTGAAAACTTTACTAGTTTAGATTTAAGATCTTTATTCTTGCTGCTTAAAATTCTTGTTCTGTATTTATCCGCAATAAAACTTGAGTTCACTTTTCTTAGTTGCTTTTTTAAATCACAATCACTATATATTTCATCATATAAAAAACAGTAAAAAGCTCTAAAAATATACGAATTTATGGAAATATCAAGTTCGTTAATTAAGTTTCTTCTCTCTATCTTATAAAGCATTTTTTCGAAAATGTAATCTAGTTTTTCTTCTTTGTGGGAATCATATTTTCTAGTAATAGAATTATTGTTAATGAAATAACAGTATAATTCATTATCCACTAAAGTAACCTCTTTACTATTTAGATATACGTCTAAATTAAAGAGCATATCTTCTGAGTAATTTATATTTTCAAACTTAATGTTATTATCTGTAATAAATTTTTTGTTGTATAGCTTCCCATGTGTAAAGGTATATCCCGTCGTTGAACTTTCATATAACATGGACTTAACCACTTCTTTTCCAGTTAATGTTTTTTCAACATTAAGAGATTTATTGAAAATTACATTATTTTGGTCACTTATTTTAATTTTAGATATAATGACATTAGTTTTATAATTCATATAGGCATTAGACAATACTTCTAACATATCTTGAGTTATAAAATCATCCGCGTCTACAAAACACAATAAATTTCCATTCGCTATCTTAATTCCTTCATTTCGTGCAGATCCTGGTCCTGAATTTTCTATAAATTTATATTTTACTCTACTATCATTCCTAATTAATTTTTCTACAATACTTCTTGTATTATCGGTACTACCATCATCTATTACTACAATCTCAAAATTATTTATAGTTTGATTAATTATACTTTTTATACATCTAGCTATATACTTTTCCCCATTATATATCGGAATTATTACACTTATCAGTTCCACTTTAAGCCCCCTAAAAAAGTCTTCAGTTTAAATCTTATTTCTCTCTGCGTACGCATGGAACTGAGAAATATTACACGCTGCATGTGATGTTTGTACGTGAGGATTTGTCTCTATTTATAGCCAATTGGGATGCAGGTGATACACGTGAATATGATCCCCTCTTAAATATGAATTTTTCATGTTTAAACATTCCATTATCGTTTACTTCTTTTCTGTCAAGCAGTATAGACAAAAAATTGAGAGACTAGATTTTAAAGGATAAAAAAATCATATAATTATATAATAATCCAGGCTTCTAAATTCTATAAATTTGCATTAATTTGTTAACACCGGATTTTATAGAGTACCCACTTTGTGTAAATGCCTGGCTTATACTTTTTTTATCTATTTTTTTTTGTTTTTTTATTAATTTGATGTAGTCACACCAATTTTCAATACTATCTTTTAAATCCAGTTTGTGCATTAATCCTAACCCTACATCTGCCTCTGGTTGTATTGCATTTGACACTATACACGGTACCCCACTAGCTTGAGCTTCTAGTAATACCAGACCCAACCCTTCGTATATAGATGGAAATATAAATATATCTGTGATATTAAGCATATTATCAATATCATCACGAAGACCTAAAAAATGAATTTTATCATGTATTCCATACTCTTTTGCTTTGTACTCTATCTGGCCTCTAAGCTCTCCATCACCTACAAACAATGCTGTATATTCTTTGTTATCGTTAAACAATTTTACCAACACTTCTAATATAAATTCATGATTTTTAGCTTTTACAAATCTTCCTATATGACCAATTACTATATGTTCCTTGTTTATTTTTAATTTTTCTTTTTGTATATCTGTATTCTCATTAAAGTTAATGAATTTATTATAATCTATACAATTTGGGAAATAAGCGTATTTACTATTCTGTGTAATGCTTTTGCCGAATAGAAATTTGCCTGCACGTTCACTACACGCTAATAAATCTGTAGAATATGTTCTTATTATTGCGCGCATAAGAATAGAGTATATTTTTTTTATAATATTACTTGAACCATCTAAAGTGGTATGGGCATGTGAAATTCTAATTTTAACCCCTTCTAGTCTAGCTGCTAACACGCTTATTCCACAGTTGAACAGAGTATGAGCATGTACGGCTTTATAGGGACCATATTTTTTAATGACCCAACGTAGTTCCTGTATAGATTTTTTTATACCGATTTCTTGAGGTGGTGATATCTTTATTACCTTTCCACCTAATTCTATAATTTCCTTATCATAATATGCATCTTCTTTATAATAAGATACAAAGTCAAACTGTACTCTTCCTCTGTCAATATTCCTGTATAAGTTCATTAGCATAGTCTCTGTTCCAGCTTTATCCATACCACCTACAACATGAAGAATCCTTAAAGGCTCATTTCTCTCCAACTAAATCCCTCCGTTATTATATTTGTGTAAAAAGGGACCATTTATTTAATTACCCATTACTTTAAAAAGTGGTCGCCAATCATAAGGTAATATGTGACTCTCACCAGAAACCAACAACATAAAGCTATATAAAAAGTAACAAATCAAAATTACATAATATAGTAATTTAATAAGCGATCTATTATCTGGAATTATAATTAATTTAGGAATTAATAATAGATAGTAATAGTCAAACAATATTGTTACCCTAGCAAAAATCCAATGTTGCAGAGCTAATAACATAAATAGCATTCCTATAAAACATAAATTCATAATAATATCTATATTGTTAAATTTGCTTTTTAATTTATCATAATATATAAAACTTATTACTACAGGGATTAAATATACTAAAAATCTTAAAAAGTTGGCTCCTTCCCCTGTTTTTCCAGCGAAACTATGATAATGACTATATTTTGTTTCTTCTAATGTAGAAAATAATGTATCCAAAAATCCATTATAGCCAAAGAAGGCCCCGAACATAGTTAATAGCATAACAAGATTTCTTTTTGATAATGGTTTATAATTAACTAAAAAGTATACTGGAATCATTATTAAAGCCGAAGTGTGAAAACTGGAGGCTATAAGAATAGTAGCCAAGTATTTTATTGCTTTTCTTTCTATTAAATATTTTAATCCTAGAAATATTATTGCCGCTGCCATATATTGTCTTAATCCATTGAATGCGCTATAAAAAGTAAAAGTGGTTATATATAAATACATACTTAACTCAAACATATTTGAGTACTTTCTTAAGGTTAGAACTACGCATATATTCGTTATAACGGCTGTGACAAAAAACATCATTTGAGAGTTTGTGGATATTTTGTATAAAATTTTACACAAAATTACAAAACCAGGTTCTGACTCACTCAATGGGTTTGTTATATTGGGAAAAATATTTTCATATAACCCCATATACGTATAGTAATCTGTGCCTACATCAAATCTTAAACCTGAAACCAGAATTAATGATAACAATGCAAAAAAAACAAAAAAATTATTGTAGTATTTTTGATTACTCTCAAGGGTATGAGTTTTAAAGTTTAACCTAGCTAATAGTGATGACACATATACTATTGTTAAGTTAAATAAGAGTATTTTCACTAATCTGCCAACCTTCCCACCTTATTTCTGATTCTAAATTTATAATCTATGGTCATTCATTTTAAATAGATTAGAGTATTTTTTATTATGATATGACTTCATTATAAATTTCGGTGTAATCAGGGATAATATTGGCTTTAATAAATATATATAATGTTTTTTGGGCATATTCACTAATCTGTAGCCCTCATAATTAACTTTCATAAGATATATATAACTCTTTACCGTCCTACGTTTATATGAATCCAAATCATCTCTTACCATATATAAACCCTCTTGTAAATTATAACCTCTATATCCTTTTGCAAAAAATCTAAACCATAAATCTACATCTTCACATCTCATCGTGTACTGATTTACCCTATATCCATTAAGTTCTCTATATACATATGACCTAGACATTATGGTTGCATGGCAAAATGCGGTTGATTTACTTAAATCACATATGTGTGGTTCATCAAACGGGACACCTCTTATACCCTTAATTCCACTTTCATCAAATGAGATCATCTTGCTACCAACCAAATCATACTCTTTATTTTCCTCCAAAAATTTCACTTGTATTTCAAATCTATCTTTAACTGATAAATCATCTCCATCTTGTCTTGCTATATATTCACCTGTTACATACTCTAAACAATGGTTAAGAGACCAGGCTAAGCCGGAATTTCTATCATTTTTAATTAATCTAATTTTATCTGGATATTTACAAACGTAACTCTTTGCTATATTATATGTCCTATCAGCAGACATGTCGTCACACAGTATTAACTCCCAGTTCTTATATGTCTGGTTTATTATAGATTCAATGCTCTCCTTTAAAGTATCCTCACAATTATAAATTCCCATTATAACTGATACCTTTGGAGTTTCTGCCTCCTTCATATAGAACCCTCCCTTTTCACATAGAATTCTTTTAAATTCAGCACAACCTTATCTATGTCATATTTTTGAACGGAATCAAAGGAATTAATCTTCATATTATTTAATAATTCTTTATTTTCATATAAATTTTGTATTTTGTTAGCGGTCTCGGTAAAGTTACCTACTTCAACTATATAACCATTTTGACCATTTTTAATAATATCTCTTATCCCTCTTATATTCGTTCCTATGACTGGCTTTTTACAGGCCATTAACTCCATAATATTTCTAGGGAGTCCTTCTCTATGCGACATAAGAATACCGATGTCACAAGCTGCAATAAGCTCAGGAATATCAGTCCTAAAACCCAGCATTTGAATACTTTGGTCTAGCCCTCTATTTTCTATATGCTTCCGTATATCCTCAAAAAGTGGACCATCACCAGCACAAAGGACATTAACTTTTATACCTCTCTTCTTAAGAATTTCTACAGCATCTATCATTTGTATATGATTCTTATTTTTATTGATTTCAGCAATCATAAGAATAATGAATTCATTTTCCTTTAAATATAACTTTCTTCTTATCTCATTCTTATCAAATGAATCAGGATGATACAAAGCTAAATTAACGCCAACACCATTTGTATTATAAGTTTCCTTTATATTAAACTTACGAGCTCTCTCGTAATCTTCCGAATTCATGGTTACTATTGAATCCGTAAAATTAGCCATAATTCTTTCAATAGGATAATATATGCACCAATTTAAAATAGGAGCTCCTTTATGAAAATGAAATCCATGCACGGTATAGATAGTCTTTAACCTGGGGAACTTCACTTTAAGAAGTCTGCCATACAATGCAGCCACTGGTGTATGAACATGAATAATATCGTATTTATTTTTCTCTTGTATTTTTATAAGCTGCTTAAAAGCTTTCATATTTTTTACATCTAATGGGTTTCTAGTAAACGATATGTTAAAAATGTTGACGCCGTTGTTTATAAGTCTACTATCAACTTCATTATCTATACAACAAGCACAGTCAACGGTACAACCTTCTCTTATAAGCATCTCGATATGAGGCACCAAAAAAGCATTTATGGTTCTACTCACAGTAGTTATATATAGTATCTTTTTCACCTTAATCACCAACCTATTAACTTAACTATACTACAAATATATAATTTTTTTGATACCTACCCTGCTTATGCTTAGTAGGTTGGCAAAAGTAACTCCGATTATACAAAAAGCATCCTCAAAAAACTTAGATAAAAGTATAAATATGTCTCTCTTGTTGCCATAGAATACGTATATCTTTATAAATACTAGATATCTTACATGGTCATAACACTTATTGTTTATTCACGACACTATGTGCATAAACTTGAAAATCCGGGTCCTTTTAAAAAGGTTTTTAACTGCCTAGCCACCTACTCTAAACGGAAAAGATTCTTATAAGAAACCGACCAGGAACTCTATATTATCAATAAAACTTATTTGGTCAATTCTCCTTCTTTAACACTTAATAGATAATCTAATAACTCTTTTTTCAAATCCTCACGCTGCAACGCAAACTGGATCGTTGTCTTAATAAATCCCATTTTCTCCCCGACATCATATCTTACACCGTCGAAATCGTGCGCATACACCGCTTCATACTGATTTAATTCCGCAATTGCATCTGTAAGCTGAATTTCTCCGCCGGCCCCTGGCTTTTGGTTATTTAAAACTTCAAAAATTTTTGGACTTAGAATATAGCGGCCCATGATAGCGAGATTAGATGGGGCTTCTTCTCTTTTTGGTTTTTCTACTAAACTTTCAACACTATAAAAACGATCATGTATTTCCTTTCCGTCTACAATCCCGTATCTTGAAACCTCTTTATCTGATACACGTTGTACGCCAATTACTGATGCTTTATAACGATCATATTGTTCAATCATCTGCTTCAAGCAAGGTTTTTCAGCTTGTACTATATCATCACCTAACAACACCGCAAACGGTTCATCTCCAATAAATCTCCGCGCACACCAAATTGCATGTCCCAATCCTTTTGGTTCCTTTTGGCGAATATAATGAATATCAACCATTTTGGATGACTTTTGTACTTCGTTCAATAAATCAAATTTACCCTTTTCAAATAAGTTTTGCTCTAACTCAAAAGAGTTATCAAAATGGTCTTCAATCGCTCTTTTCCCTTTACCCGTAACTATAATAATGTCCTCAATCCCAGAATCCACCGCTTCTTCAACGATGTACTGAATAGTAGGCTTGTCTACAATTGGCAACATTTCTTTCGGCATTGCTTTTGTAGCGGGAAGGAATCTTGTTCCGAGTCCTGCTGCCGGGATGATCGCTTTTCTTACTTTTTTCATTTGGTTCCCGCCTTTATGTTATCGTCTCTTTTCTTATCTATATAACCGCTTCTTCCATGACAGCCCGTAAGTTTTCTTTCGTATTGGCAATTTCAATTAAACTATCTCGCAGATCATTGCTTTCTTTTCGCTGAAGGCAATTGATGAATTTCCATAGGATTTCACCTTCGACAACTCCAGCTTTCCCGATATGGATCTTCGGAAAGACCTGCTTCGAATGCACTTCATTTTCATTCAGCAGTTCTTCGTACATTTTCTCTCCTGGCCGCAGTCCTGAGAACTGGATGCCAATCTCATCTTCTGTGTAGCCGGATAGCTTGATCAGGTTGCGGGCGAGGTCAACGATTTTAACTGGTTCGCCCATGTCGAGTACGAACAGTTCGCCGCCGCGTGCGAGTGCGCTGGACTGGATGACGAGCCGTGATGCTTCAGGAATTGTCATAAAGTAGCGGGTCATGTCTTCGTGTGTGACGGTTAATGGTCCCCCTTCTTCGAGTTGCTTCTTGAATAGCGGGATCACCGAGCCGCGTGAGCCGAGTACGTTGCCGAACCGGACAGCAGTAAATGTTGTATCGGATTCCCGGTCGAGCTGCTGGATGACCATTTCGGCGACACGTTTTGTGGCGCCCATTATGTTGGTCGGGTTGACGGCTTTATCGGTTGAGACGAGCACAAACCGTTTCACGCCTGCTGCGGCGGATGCTTCGGCGGTGTTTTTTGTGCCGAAGATGTTGTTTTTGACCGCTTCTTTCGGATTGTATTCCATGAGCGGGACGTGCTTGTGCGCAGCAGCATGGTACACAATATCCGGGCGGTGTTCGGCGAGCACGTCAAACATGCGCTCACGGTCTTGTACGTCGGCGATAACCGGAACAATTTCAATCAAGCCTTGGTGGCGGTTGCGCATCTCCATGTCAATCTGGTAAATGCTGTTTTCACCGTGGCCGACGAGGACGATTTTTTCCGGCTGGAAGATGCTGATCTGCCGGCAGATTTCTGATCCGATCGAACCGCCGGCGCCGGTGACGAGCACGGTTTTACCGGTAACGGTTTCGGCGATTGATTCGATGTCGAGTTCAATCGGTTCACGGCCAAGCAAGTCTTCTACGGCGACGTCGCGCAGCTGGCTGACGGACAACTTGCCGGTCATGACGTCTTCAATGAGCGGCATGATCTGCACTTTCGCTGCCGTTTTGGTGCATTGTTCGTAAATGTGCTTGATTTGCTGGCGCTTCAGTGATGGTATCGCGATAATAATATTCTCGATAGCATGTTCATCAACCAGGTACGGGATATTTCGTGTTGTCCCGAGTACGGTAATGCCGTGAATTTGCAGGCGCAGTTTATGTAAGTCGTCATCAACAAACAAAACCGGCTTGAATTCGGATTCGTTTGACAGCAATTGGCGAACGACGGTTGAGCCGCCTGCCCCTGCGCCGACGATCATCGTCCGTTTGCGCTGATCATTCGCTTTTTTTATGTAGCGGTCTCGGTACATGCGCCATGAAAAGCGCGAGCCGCCGATTAAAATGACGTGCAGCATCCACGTGATCATTAAAACGCGGAAATAAATGTCCTGGAACGCGATCATTTGTACAATCGATGTGGCGATAATTGAATAGGAAACCGCTTTGACGATGGCAATCAGTTCCCGCACGCTCGCATACTCCCACGCTTTATGATAAAGCCGGTAAATAGCCGCAAACAAATGGTGGCTGGCAAGCAGCGTTAAGGAACTAATGAACAGCGTGCTCGGGCTGTAAATGTTCATATATGGATGTAAAATAAAATAGCCTATGTATATGGAAAACAGAACAATGGCTGAATCAAGTCCGATCAAAAAGGACATTCTTCGCGGATAAGCCAATAAGTTCCACCTCTTTCATTAAAATAATGGTAAAGCCTGAATGCAAAACAGCTAATAAAAACGCACCCCTGAGAATGCGCTTTCATTAGCTGTCTTTTCCCTATTTTTCATAAAGATAAAAATCGGGCATTTAACCCGCCCTCACACCCCGCGCTTGACGACAAGCGTCTAAGCATTCTGTTTCTCAGAACACCACCGCGTGACCGAGTGCCTCCATTGATATAGGTATGGGAGACGCGACCTGATTAGAGAACACAAATCAAATGTATGTTCTTGTTATTCGCAAGTATTAAAAAATTCCAAAGAATTTTCTTTTACGGGCGACGTGATGCGGCGGTTCTTTTTGAATGTATTGGCCGGCTAATATGGCTTCTGCGTTTTCTTGAAAATAAGCCGCGTAATCGGAATCGATTTCGCTGTACGCTTGTGCCAGTCCGAAGCCTCGGCTTGTGGTGTTATGGGCGTCTGTGGCAATGAAGTGTGTTAAATTCGCCTCGATTAGCTGCACGGATAACGTTTTGATTTTTTTTCCGAATTTCCCGTTGACCGATGCCGCTGTGACTTGTGAGAAGGCCCCGTTTTTAATGAGCTTATACAGCCGGTCCGGATCTTCTGCAATGGCTGCGTTACGCTCCGGATGCACGATAATGGGGGTGATGCCTTTCAGCTGCATGTCAAACAGCAGCTGCTCCGCAAATGCAGGGATGGAGCTTGATGGAAATTCAACGAGCATATGTGTTGAATGATTCACCGTTAGTAGTTTGTTATTTTCATAGTCTTGGAGCAGTTCGCCATATAGGCGGACTTCCTGACCGGCATAAATCGAGATGTTAATTCCAGCTTGCTTGATTTGTGTGTTTAAGATATTAACATCGTATTCTACTGCGGCTTTTTCATTTTCATACGTTCCGTTCATATGGTGAGGGGTCGCGATAATCGCTGTGATTCCTTCTTTTTCCGCTTCTTTTGCCATTTCAATGCTTTGTACTATATCTTTAGCGCCGTCGTCTACGCTAGGCAAAATGTGACAATGAATATCAATCATGGGCTTATACCCCTCTCACCATTAATATAAACGTAGTATAGCATAAAAAGTTGGCTATTGCTGAAAAATATTTGCATTATTTACCCTTTTTTAACAGATTTATTCTGATCCGTAATAGTAGTAATAAGCAGAATCTTTTATTGTCTGGTTATTCAGAACGACTCCGAGCAATTTTGCTTTTGCGGACTGAAGCAGCTCTTTCGCTTTTTGGGCGCCTTCGATTTCGGTTGTGCCGCTGTTAATGACGAGTACGGTGCCGTCGCATTGGTTCGCGAGTACTTGCGCGTCTGTCACCGCCAAAACGGGCGGTGTATCAAACAGGACGTAATCAAATTCTTCTTGTGCCTCGTTAAGAAACTCTTTCATCGAAAACGAGCCAAGCAGTTCCGCCGGGTTTGGCGGGATGGGACCGGACGGGAGAGCAGACAAGTTTTCGATCTCTGTTTTGGCGATCGCGTCCTGCAGGGGTGCCTGCTTTGTTAAAACATTCGTTAAGCCGACCGTGTTTTGCAGGCCGAATGTGTAGTGCATAGTCGGTTTGCGTAAATCCGCGTCAACGAGAAGCACCTTTTTGCCCTGGCTGGCGAACACAACCGCAAGATTCGAGATGGTGGTTGATTTTCCTTCGCCGGGGCTTGTAGATGTCACGAGAATGGAGCGAAGTGTTTCATCGACGGATGAAAACAAAATATTTGTCCGGATCGTCCGGTATTGTTCCGAAATCGGCGACTTCGGATCGGTGTGTGTAATAAGCTTTCGTTTCGCTGATCCAGGTGCAGCTTTTTCTTTATTGCGCTTAAGAGCCAATGCCTTCACCTCTTACTGCTTTTTTTTCAATCGGTGTTTTTTTCGCCGGCCGGCCGGCTGCTGCGGCAATTGTGGTCACGCCGCCAAGGACAGGCAGTTCAAGCAGTTTTTCGACGTCTTGTTCTGACTTGATCGTGTTGTCCAAGTATTCAAGCAGGAAGGCAAGTCCAACACCAGCCATTAAGCCAACAACAATCGCGATGGCGATGTTCAGAAGCGGCTGCGGCTTTACAGGAGACGGATTTTCGCCTGTTTCTGCCAGAGCAAGAACGCTGACGTTGTCCAC
The DNA here is from genome assembly GCF_024213455.1 of Domibacillus sp. A3M-37. Classification (NCBI taxonomy): domain Bacteria; kingdom Bacillati; phylum Bacillota; class Bacilli; order Caryophanales; family Bacillaceae; genus Domibacillus; species Domibacillus sp. A3M-37. Next base: position 659,706 of record NZ_JANAVL010000001.1, read on the forward strand.
GTTCATAATCTTAACGATTTCTTCCTGGAAGACGCGTGCTGTTTCGTTGGCGATGTCCGCCGCAACACCCGGGTTTTCATCTTGAACGGTGATGTTGACGACTTGGGAATCCTGCTCGCTTGCGACGGTAATTTTCGACGAAAGCTGCTCCGCTGTGGCATCAAGGTTCAAATTTTGCGCCACTTTCTCTAAGATTGCTGGTGATTTCATAATGACGTTATATGTACTAATCAACTGAAGGTTTGTTTGAACTTCAGTCGGGTTATACATTTGCTGTTCGGTTTTTGCTTGATTGACAAGCAGCTGTGTAGATGATTGATAGATAGGCGTGAGAACAAAATAACTGATAAGACCGCTGATGAGTGCTGCCGCGATCGTGATAAGCATAATCAATCTCAGCCTCTTTCTCAGTGTTTCAGCTAATTCTTTCAGGCTGATCGTTTCTTCCATGCGTTGCCTCCTGTTGGTTGAAGTTGTCTTCGTCATTATAGCACAGTGATTTGTCAAATTTAATGTCTTTTTCGTAAACTTTGGACCAATAATTCCAAATAAGAACAATTGCCGAATATAAAATGGGGACTGATCCCTTTACAAGGGACCAGCCATTTTGATTAGCGTTTCTTTCGGTCTAGTTTAATTCGTCCCGATTGCAGGAACGCATCCATTAAGTCACCGTCCTGTCGGAACGGGATGTGAAAATCATAATTGTGTGACCGAATTCGTCCATTTTTTTGAAAATAAATGGTCCTCGTTTGAAAAAGCGTATCGATCGTCAGGCGGTTCGTGCGGCTGTTCCAGTAATAGCATCTCCCAGTTTCCTTGAAGATCGCTTTCGGAATTTCCCCGCGCAGCCGTGCTTTTCTCGCTTCTGGCAGCGCTGAGTATCGGATGAAAAGCGGTGCGTCTAAAATCCAGATCGGCGCGGCACTGGCAAGACGGTATTGATCCTGCTGCTCATACCAGTTATTCAGCGTCATCTTTTTACATAGATAGATAACGGTTAGCTTGCGGCCGTATGGATGCGTAATGTAAATAACGTTCTCTTTTTCTAAAACGGTCACGTGAGCATCGGGCAGCTGGCGTTGAACCCAGTTGCTTAATGGATGAATGCTCATCGGCTGTCACCGAACTGTTCCTGTAATTGCTTTTGTGCTGCTTGCTGCCATTTCCGCACGGCAGCGGGTGTGACGTTGCATTTCCTGGCGATGTCCGGATTCGACAAGCCGCCTACAATCGACAGGTCAAACCATTTTCTAGCCCGGCCTTCGAGCTTATCTCCACATAGATGAACAATGGCTGCCGATTCCGGTGTCGGTCCTGAGTCTGCTCCTTCAAACAAAGCTGTTTCGCCGGTCAGGACGGTTCCGTCACTAAACGCGGCATCTTTCGTCAAGGCATTTTTCAGGCGTCCCTGAATGTACGAATACGCGTATGGCGTAAAGTCGCCTTTTGTTTCATCAAATCGTGTGTGTGCTTCCCATAGGGCGATCAACCCCACTTGATGAAAATCGTCTTTGTTTTTGTAAATATGCAGCTTGTTCATGATGCGGTGGATCATCGGGTTGTATTGCTGCGCGAGTTGTTCAAATTGCATGTGAAACATCCAATCCGGCTAGCGCGCCAGCCCCGTGTACTCCTTAAGGGCATGACTATCGTAGCGGACTGGAATATGTGTGTAAATACCCATTAAAAAGGATAACTTTTTCTATTATGGTGATGAACAGGCTATTTTGACTTAAAATTGAATAGTATTTATCCGTCTGTTATACTGCTCGCTGTCGAACGAAAAAAAGAAGAATTTTAAACTATTTTCCCGGCTTTTGACGACTTTTGTAAAATTTGTGTAAAGCAATGATAATTTTTTAGAGCCGTATATTCCCACCTAATGGTTTTCTTATATAATATTCCAGTTTTCTAATGTGATTATTCAGGAAATTGTATATTATTCCAATTTGTAACATAGTTGTTCCCATTGTATGATATTTTAGTATATAATTAAAAAGGATGAATCATAGCAGTTAGGGGAGAGAGAACAATGGCGCAACGAGGGCGAAGAAAAGGATCGGACGGAGAGCTTAGCCGTGCACTTTTACTGAGGATTGCAGCTGATGAGTTTGCAGAGTACGGCTACTATGAAACGAAAATTAGCAATATTGTAAAAAAAGCAAATGTAACACAGCCAACATTTTATTTATATTTTAAAAGCAAGGAAGCGATCTTCGAAGAGCTGGAAGACTTGTTTCGCATGCGGCTTGCTTCCTTGACGAATACCAGCCGGCTTGAAACGAACCTCCATGAGCAAACGCTTTCGGAGCGCATCGCTCAAGGGCTGACTCGTATTTTTCGATTTTTCACGGAATACCCGAGCCTCGGCCGGATTGGCTTTTACATTTCGCCTAGCGCCTGTAATACGAAAGCAGCGATGGCCGCACAAATCAAAGACAACTTATTGTCTGAAGTGGAGGCCGGCTACTTTCATTCAGATGTCGACATGAGCATTGTGGCAAACGGCCTCGTCGGTATGGTTGATCGGTTGACCACCACGAAGCTTTGGACTGGTGAGAAAACCGCTGACGAACTTGCCAAAGAAATCGTCGCGATTGTGCTGAATGGGTTAAAGAAGTAGTTTTCAGTATTATTTTTTTGGTTTTTTGGTGTCGTTTTTTGTTTTCTGGTGTCGTTTTCTGGCATCAGTCTCCCGCCACGATAATGCGGTAAAGAGAATGATACGCGGTTCGTTTCCCTCTAGGTACTGCATTGCCATTAACACCTGTCTCAAAACGAGCGGGTGTTTTTTTATGCTTCTTTTGGTATCAGTCCCCCACTCGGCTAAAGCACAAAAAAGCTTAACCCGGCTAAACGCCGGATTAAGCTTTTTCTCATTTATTCTTATTTAATGCTGTCCATCAGGTTTGCTTTAACTAGGAATTGAGCAAGGATACGCGCCATTTGATCACGTTTTGTGTAATCGTTCGGATTGAATTCACCGTTGCTCGCACCTGACATAATACCCGCCTGGTAAACTTTCAAGACTTCAGCACGCGTTGAGGCACCGATTTCTTTTGCGTCTTTAAAGTTTGCCAATTTTTTCTTTTTGTCCAGCTGTTTTTCATCAAAGTTGATGAAATCAAGCTCAAGCGCACGGCCGATCATCGCTGCGGCTTCTGCACGTGTTACTTTATCGTTCGGTGCAAATGTACCATTTGGCTTACCTGAAATAACGCCGTATTTCACAGCCGCCATGAATTCGCCATTCGCATTGAACCATTCATCGCCTTTTACATCTGAGAAACGTTTGTCGTATGCAGTTGTGCCTGGAAGGCCAAGTGCACGGCTTAATAAGAATGCGAATTGTGAACGTGTCATCTCTTGATCCGGCTTGTATGTGCCGGCCGTTGTACCAGAGATGATGAATTTAGATGCTAGAGCTTCAATTTCTTTTTCTGCCCAGTTTTTGCCTTTGTTTACATCCGGGAATGTTACAGACGCTTCAATTACTGTAGACACGCCACCAGTGCTGGCAAGTGTGCTGACTACGGCAATTTGCTTGCCACCTTCTGTTTTAAATTTCGTTGGAAGAGCTTTGAATGAACCGTCTGCCGCTACAACAACACCTGTTGCTTTGTTTGTATTCACAGTTCCGTCAATTGTGAACTCCTGCTCTACGTATACATCGCCGAATGATTTAAGTTCACTAACAACCGCATTGTCTTTTACAAGCTCCACTTTCACTTCAACCGCTGGTGCCTTTACTTCAATAGCGCCTTCGATAGCTGCTGCTTTTGTTTCAGAAGAAGCGGCTTGTGTGCCGGCAGCTTTTGCTTGAATACGATTTTCCAGGCTATTCGTTTGAGCACTTGTTAATTGATCAATGTTGATACGCAATGTCACGCCAGTTAGATTGCCGCCGAGGCCCGCTGCCAATGCACTCAAGTCCACTTGAGAAAGCGGAAGAATGTATTTTATGCCGCCTGCGTCAATCACGATATCCGCTGCAGGTGCTTTTGCCTGGATTGCCGCTGCGAGTGAAGCAGGGAGGTCTAGAACAACCGTTCTGTCGTCCGTGCTTTCTGGTACGTTGATGACGATTTCGGTTGTGTCAGCAGGTGTTGCTGTGACGATTTCTGCTTGAAGTGCTGCAGGGATTGTGACGACGACTTCTGTTGCGCCTTCTTCTACGACAGGCGTTACTTCAACCGGGTCGCCAGGAGTTGAAGGTACTTCTACTACTGGTCCTGGCTCAGGCGTTGGAACTACTACTCCACCTCCACCTGATGGTTTTCCAACTTCATAGGCTAACTGCCAGCCAAGGTAGGCGCCAATTAATGCATTTTGAATGGTAATTTCTTTTGCAGTAAGATCACTTCCAGGAAGTTTAGTAATTAATATATTAAAAAATTCCCCAGCTGCTTCTGCAGCTGTTTCTTCATTTACTACAATTGTTGATTGAACTTTATTTTTAATCAGTGGATCTCCATTCGCGGATTGAACAGCCTGCAACAAAGCAACGAAAGGATTTCTACTAGCTGAAATCGTTCCAGTTAAGGTGTAAAGTTTACTTTCTATGTTTTCAAGATACGTCAAGTAAGCAGCAGTAACCTGAGAATCAGTATATTCATCTGTAAACCCGAAATCATTTTTTGTGTCATCAATAAAATCTTCAATGCTATCTTTAGTTGCTGCACCTAACTGGATCTGTAAGTATGTTTTTATTATTGCAATCGTAACTTCTAATTCAGCTTCTCTTGTCCCGCCATCAAGAACGCCCTCGTCTAAAATCGGCTTGGCAATTTCCTTCCACTCACTTTCAGAAATTTTATTAATCGCCGTATTGAGAGTATCAATTTCATTTTGGGAAGCTGATTCTTCATGGATTAGATTGGAATAGTTCGCTAATGTTTTTGGAGAATTAAAATGCCAATATCCAGCTTCAACCTTTTCCGCATTAAATAACCCCGCTGTCGTTGCCACAGGCGTGAAGACGATCGTTGCAGCGATCATCGCTTTTGCAGCTTTGTTGCTGAATGGATACTTTTTCACCAAAATCGTCACCTCTTCTATTCTATTATTTATATAATTCCGCTAGCGCAGAATATTTATGTATTCACAGGTAAAATCATACAGAATTCTGCATCTAAAAGCAATAGTACTTTACAAAACTGTCATATTTTAAAGATTAAACTTATAATTTATCGAATTATTCAATATATTTATTTCTAAATTTTGCGTGGTATACTACAAATAGACAAATTACTATAAAGGAGGGTTTTTGCTTGCGAAAGTTTTTGAAAATTGCCTTAATCGTGGTTCTTTTTCTTGCACTTGCTGGTGGAGGAGCACTTTATTATTTTACGAAGATGAAAAAATACGATGTGGCGGATGAGCAAGTAGATGAAATTGTTGAAGATCCATACTCTATTTCCTTCCCGGAAGGAACACCTCTTCCTGAAGACGTTCAAAAGGATGAAGAAGGACTCGTTATTGTTGATGAAAAAGGCGATTTCGTTTTATCTGACGGTTCGACGATGTCGACGGACGAGTGGTTTAGCTCACCGGAATATGGGCAGGCGATAGCGTCTGGCTCTGGCGGTACGGCAGGAGTCACTGGTGGAACAGCAAGAGACACTGGCGGCACAGCCGGTACGGATGATTCCGCTTCAGGCACAACGACCGGCGGCACAGGATCAACTGCTTCTGGTTCAGGATCAGACGGGGCTTCTAATTCTTCATCCGGCAGCAATGGAGGTTCAGGATCTTCTGGATCTGACTCGTCATCCGGCGGCGAAACCGGATCAAATGGCCGTGTGACAGCTGCGGATATTAAGTCTCGCTACTCAGGCTCATTTGATAGTCTGCAAGGGCAGGCGCAAAGTCAATTGGGCGCCCTTGTCAGCCAGGCGAAAAGTGAATTTGATGCGAAAAAAGCATCCGGCGAAACGGTCAATCCTGCTTACTTTTATCAAAAATACAACGGCGCTGCGTCCAGTGTCGAAGCCAAAACCGATTCTGCTTTTAATTCTCTCTATAAATCTATGACAAGCGAATTAAAAGCAAACGGTCTCAGCACATCGGCAGCGGATGAGTATAAAGCGGAGTACGAAGCGACAAAAGAAGGCATGCGCAGTGAATTGATGAGTAAAGTAACGGGCGGTTAAATCTACTATATATAATGAAAGGATCCGTTCACGACGGGTCCTTTTTTCATGTTACCGTTTACGTTTACTGCGTTCAAAGTCTTTATAACGCGATCCTTGATATGTCAGGTTACCGATATCCTCCTTGGCAATCATTCCATACGTATGGCCATTCATCTGCAATTCGATTCGATCCCCCATCTCTTCATATTCGAATGTAATATAATACCTCGTGCTTGCCGCTGAATTGCCTGATCCGCCTCGAACCAGCATTCTTTTTGCTGCTACTTTGGCGGGAATCGACATAACCTTTGAGTTGTTATTGTGTACCCAGTCCATACTGCCATTCACGATATTAAACAGCATCACTCCCACGACAATGCAAAAAACAGACGTGATAAAAAATGGCGCAAATCCAAATCCATCTGCCCATAAAGATGACATGTTCATTCCCCCTCTTTTTAGTTTTGTACGGAATAGAGTAAAGTTGAGTTTCACACTTCAAGAAAATATTTACAATCAATTCATTTTCAGAAAAATAGAAATGGAACTGACCGGTAACTGTCCCCATTCGGCCGGTAAGGCATCCTGTCTGACCGATAAAAAGCATTTATCAGTCACTTTCAGCGCTTTACCGTTCACAGCGGGAAACAATTTTCCTGCTGCCTAATCATAAATGCTTATCTATCATTTATAGAAATATATATTCTTTATTCATTTAGAGCCATAAACTTTAATCAAAAGAAGAATTTTAGCGAATATATGGTAATTATATGTTATGATTCTTGTTATTACATATAAAGGAGTTTTAACTTATGACATTAAAAAAGAAAGCCGTTGCCGTGGCTTTAACGCCTATTTTTGCCGCTTCTATTCTCGTTTCTTCTGTTTCAGCTGCCCAATTTCCGGATGTAAAAACGAGTCACCGTGCGTATGAAGCGGTGGAGGCAATGTCTAAATCAGGTGTGATTTCCGGCTTCCCGGATGGCACCTTTAAGCAGTATAAAGCCGTTACTCGTGCGGAAAGCGCGATCTTAATCGGCCGTGCCCTTGGCGTGAAAGTTAGTACAAATAACACCGTATATGCTGATCTTCCATCAAGCTCTCGCGCTTATCCGTATGTGGCGGAGTTGATGAAGCGCGGCATTTTCAGTGAAAGCAGCCGTTTTTACCCAGAGCGCCCGCTTTCCCGTTCAGAAATGGCGATTATGTTAACTCGCGCGTTTGAACTTCCGGCATCATCGAACATGCCATTTACAGACGTTTCTTCAACGCATGGTGCTGCTCCTTACATCCGCGCACTTGCCGCGGCTGGTGTAACAACAGGTATCGGCGACGGAAAATACGATCCATCGGGTACAGTGACACGCGGCCAAATGGCGATCTTTTTGAACAATGCGTTTAACTATGAAGCACCTGGTGAGGATGTTAAGCCTGAACCAACGCCTGTTCCTGTTCCTACTCCAACACCGGTGCCTGGTGGTGAAACAGCTGCGAGTGTTAAAGCTGAATATGCTGATGATTTCACAGCGCTGCAAGCTGACGCAAAAGCTGATTTAAATGTGCTCGCTGCCCAGGCAAAAGCCGAAGTCGATGGCGGGACGGATTTGATGACGGTTTATAACAAGTACTATCCGCTGGCTAAAAAAGCTGAATTGGAGACTGATGCACAATTCGAAGGCATTTATAGCAAACTTGTAGCCGATTTGAAAGCTGGCGGGTTCAGTGAATCCGAAGCAGCATCGTTCCGTACAGAGTATGAAGCAGCGAAAAAGAAAATGGAAGATGATTTGATTAATAGTATTTTGTAGAAATAGTTGCGTAAAACTTCGTAGAGTTGCACAGTTTTGGTGAAAATTGCACAAATGCGTGGAGACTTGCACAAAGTTTCATAGAGTTGCACGATTCACGTTTTACTTGCACATATTCTTCAAAAGTTGCACAGACGAAGATGAAGTTACACAATATTTGATATTCTTGCACATAAAAACAGGAGCTTGCCGAGGTGGCAAGCTCCTGTTTCTGTTTATTTGTAAACTAGTGGGGAGGTTGCACGAACGGCTGGTGAATTGCACAAAATGAAAGAAAGTTGCACAAACACGGGTAGAGTTGCACTTTTACTCGAGTATACTTACACAAATTTAACATTCATCACAAAGGAATTTGCTCCTGTTTTCGAGAAAGTTATCGCATAACACAAAAAGGAGGCAGTATATGATCATTCACAATCGAGAAAAACCAATTTTCATGGAGAAAATGGAGATTCTTTTAGGGCGACTTCCTTCTACTCATCCTTCTGTTCGAGCCATTGAAAGCGAGCTTTACAAAGTGCGTGCTGGGTTTCATGGTGAAAAAGAAGTGGATTACCATTTGCGCGAGCTGGACCGCCCAGGTATTTTTATTCTTCACGATCTGCGTCTCAAAACAACTACTGGGTCGTTCTTTCAAATCGATACCCTTATTTTAACTGAATCTGAGGCCATCATCTTGGAGATCAAAAATTATGCCGGACCGCTGACCTACGATACGCAAACACGGCAGCTTATCCGCCCGCCGGACGTAATGCCCAATCCATTTTTTCAAGTACGCCGTCAGCAAAATCATTTACAAAACTTTCTTCTCAGCGAACAACTTTCACATTTTCCAACTAAAGCTTTCGTTGTTTTTGCCAATCCTCAAGCGCGCCTCTCGATCGAACCACCGGACGACAAGATTTCTCACTTGCTCCTTTATCCTTCAGAACTTTCTTCAAAAATAAGCAATTCATCTAAACGGCTTTCTGGAACCGAACTCACCCGGCTTGTTACTCCATTCAAAAAATTGAATAGGCCTCTCGATCTGAATGTATTATCTCATTTCCATGTGGATCCGGCTGCAATTATGCATGGCATACGCTGTCCACAATGTGGAATGTTAGAGGTTTCTCGCGAATACTCTAGCTGGCGATGCCGAGGTTGTCTTTCGAAAACTAAATATGCTCATTTCCAAGCATTATACGATTATAGTCTTCTATTCGGAAATCAACTAACGGTTAAACAGACGATGAATTTTTTGCAAATGACTTCACGCTTTACCGCACAACGATTGCTTTCGCAAGTGAGCATACGGGATAAACGCGTTTACCATTTAGATTTGAATTTGCTGCGTCTTAGAAAGTAAGCGGAAGTTGCACAATTGGAGTCAGAGTTGCACAACCACGATTGATCTTGCACAAAATTAGAGAAAGTTGCACATTCGCCGCGTCTACTTGCACAAAAAAAAGAGCTTGCCGCTTTGGCAAGCTCCTGCTCATTAATAAATACCGACTACTTCTAACTCTTCACTCTCTTGCGTCTCTGCTCTATGCAAGAAAATCGCAAAGTCACCGCGCTTGATCGGATCAGCTGTTCCGAATGCTGTAGCTGATTTGCCATTTGCAATTCCGCTTGCAACCAATGCTTTTACAGCTGATTCATATCGTGCCGGCACATCTTTAAATGAAAGTGCTGCCGAATTGCCAGATAGCTGAAGAGCACGGGTTAAAATGATTGCCAGCTCGCCGCGTGTTAATGTCTGGTCTGACCCGAACGTCACTTCTGTTTTCCCTGAAACGATTCCTGCTTTTACAAGCGCGTTTACAGCTGCTTTCGCCCGCTGCGGTACGTCTTTAAAGCCGGCGTCTGGTGCTGTTAAATCAAGGTTCAGCATTTTCGCCATCATAACAGCCGCATCGACCCGCTTAATTTGCTGGTCAAGGCCGAATTTATTGCCGCCAACACCTGAAGTAACCCCACGGTCCACTAGTTTTTGTACTGCGTCCGTGTAACGATCCGGTACATCTGAAAAGCCCGCTGCCTTTACGATGGAAGCTGCCGCTGCTGTTGTACCCGTTGCAATTGTAAAACTCATTTTCACCGATTTTTTCAAATTAACGCCATCCGTCCCTGCGATCCCTTTACCGATGTAAAGCGTGTATACCTCGCCTGGCTCGTAAGGCTGAAGTGGTGTAAGTATAATAGATTTTGTCACATTAGAATAAACGAAATCTGTCTCAACCAGGCTTCCAGCAGAATCAACGACAACAACATCCAATGTCGACAATGTACCTGCATTCAGCTTTTTACTGAACTTGATGGTCCATTCTTTTGTTAGCGACACGTCTTCTTTCGACGCTTCAACTTTTGCTTCGTCATCCAATTCAATTTCTTCTTGTACCGCTTTTTCGATCTGGCCGATTGTCGCTAAAACATCCGCAATCTCTTGTTTTAACAATACAATGCGTGCCTGTCTTTCTTCAACGGCCGCTGGATCCGCACCCTTTGAAGTAAGTGAAGTTAATTGATTGGATACAGCATTTAAGCGATTTTGAAGTGCCTGGAATTTTCCGCGGTAGCCCGGTTCATCATCGAGTTCCTTTTCTACTTCCTCTTCCTCATCCGTTTCTTCTTCATCAGCTGAATCTTCATTGCTTTCTGTTCCTTCTTCGGCGTCTTCCACGATATCAGATGCAGCTGCGCCTGTTAGCCCCTTCTCGTCTGAAACATCCTCCGAAACTTCATCTGAACCTTCTTCGTCTGTTTCTTCTACTTCTTCTACACCATCTGTTTGATCCACATCGCCTTCTTTTTCATCCTCTTCAATCTTGTTCAGCTTTTCTTTGTAATGGAGCAGCTTTTCTTCAATCTTACTTAACTGCTTATCGATTGATTTAAACTGCCGAGACTGACTCTGATTTTCTTTTTTGTTCATTTCGACATTGTAGGGTGTGCCTTCTTTCGGCGCCGCAAGCCCTTCTCCTGAAAACATGACGCTCGCTGCAAGAACCGCTGCAACGGCTGGTGTCCATTTTTTGTTCATTCCCTTTTCCTCCTCTTATCTTTCGGGTAATGGCAGCTGGCTGGCCTGGCATATCTGCGTTAGCCCCTGTAGCTTTGTGGCACCGTATTTCTACGGCTGTACCCTACTAGGTTTATCGGTGGCTTTTGTTAAAATAATAGGATTATAGAAAAAACGGGAAAATAGACATATTATTCTCCAGACGATGGCTGTCTTTTATAAATGAGTGCAGCGAGAGCGGCCGCCTGTGATAGTATAATAGAAAAAAAAGAAATGAAGAGAGTTCGATGAAAAAACCATTAGCCTTATTAACGGGTTTGCTTTTGTCCAGCTCGCTTTGGACCGGTTCAGCAAATGTGGCGGCATTTCCGGATGTGCACCCGAATGAAAAGGCTTACGATGCAGCGGAAGAAATGGCGGATCGCGGCTTGATTTAAGGAAGCTATCGAGCTTCCTTTTTTTAAAATTTTTTCATGATTTTTCAACTTCATTTGCAGTATAATGGACTTAATATTATTGAAGGAGGATTTGATATGAAAAGCAAAAAAGCCATTTATTTTCTGCTCTCTTTCCTTTTTGCTTTAGCAGCGATTCTTCCCTTTCAGCCAGCCCAATCAGAAGCAGCGGCAAAAGTGGGCTATGTCGCTATTGACAAAGGCGTACTCAATGTCCGCAGTGCGCCAAGCACAAAAGCAAAAGTGATCGGCTCACTGAAAAACAATGCTTCTGTTTCCGTTTACTCTCAATCGAAAAGCGGCTGGAGCGAAATTGGCTATGAAGGCAAACGCGCATATGTGGCTTCCCAATACTTGCGCATGTACAGCTATTTGATGGATAAAACGAAACAGTACACGTATTCAGCTAATGGCGAAACATTCACAAGCACGTATGTCGGCAAATACGAAGGCTGGGACGAGTGGACATCTTCTGATACAGGAGAATCTTATCTTGTGTACGAAAACAACAAAGGTCTTTACGTTGGCTGGATTGCATCCGAGTATTATGCAGAGATCGTGTACCCAATCAAAAAAGATAAAACATGGAAAGATGCGTTTGATCCCAGCCTCACGTATAAAATTACAGGGACAGATGGTATCTTAACGACCAAAGCGGGCAAATTCAGAGGGGTTATTACCGTCAAAGCAAGCACCGGTTATATCAATTATTACGCGCCGAACACTGGTATTATTAAGCAGACCTATAAAGGAAAAACAATATCTGAGCTTATCAAATTAGAAAAAAACTAAAGACTGCTAAAAAAGCCGCTCCGAAAAAGAGCGGCTTCTTTCTTTCACCTATTAGCTGAAATTCCCCGGAGAATAATGTTCAACGTTCACTATCCTCGGCCACAGCTTCCACGTACTTTTCACGCCAGTCTATCCGTTCCTGCTCTTCTATTTGCTGTTCAAGTGTTTCATCCCAGCGTTCGAGTGCGGTATTCCAGACTCTTGCATAAAAGATGTCCTGGTCTTTATTGTATAAGCGAAATTCCAGACAGGGGACGTGTTCAGTCATTTGTTCATCGAAGCGGGTTACTTCTGCAACAACTGTTTGAAAGCCGTTTTCTCCGATGCCGTTCTCTTTTTCGGCAAGCGCCTGCAGCAAGCGGTTCGCTTCTGCAGTTCGATCGCTTGCATAACGGTAAAGCGGCCATTCTTCCTCGCTTTGGGGCACGGAACGTTCCGGCCAAAAAGAGTTATGTGCCGGACTGTAAAAAAGCTCCGCCTTCTCTTCTTCCATTTCTTCCTCAACGATGCCTTCCTTCAGCTGTTCCTGCCCTTTCGCCGTCAGCTTAAAGCCCTCTTTTTCCATTCGGATCAAGCCCACTCTTTGCATTTTTTCGATTAAATCCGCAATGAACAGCTCTTCCACCAGCAGCATTTCAGACAAATTGGCGGCGCGCCGGATATCAGCTGTTTGAAAAGCAAGAAGCAGCATTTTCATGAGGATATCCATTTTCGACCGCTTTACCCGTTTAAATGCCACGTCGTATGTGATGACCGGCAGCTGCCATGAAACAGAGTCCTTGATTTCAACGGCAGGATTCTCAAGCAATCTCTTACGGAGCTGTTTCTCTAATTTATCCATGCGCATTTACCCCCTCAAGCATCCGCAAGCCGTTTTGCCCTTTAACCGCTTCAAGAACGTGTGTATACATCTTTCTCGTGCCCGCTTGTTTTGTCCGCTCGGTAAACATTTCTGTACTGCCGACTAAAACAAGCAGTTCCCTCGCTCTCGACAGGGCAACATTCAACCGGCGGTAGTCTTTGGCAAAGCCGATGTCATCCTGCTTATTTTGATGATTTCGCACCATGCTGAGTAAAATCACATCCATTTCCATCCCTTGAAACCGGTCCACTGTCCCCGTGCGAATGGTTAAATGATTCAATCGAAGCTCCTGCTGGATCATCCGGTCAATCCGTTTCACCTGTTCGCCGTAAAAACTGATCACACCCACGCTTTTTAGCTCATCCGTCTTCATTCTTCCGGCCTGTTTCGCTTCTGCCGCTGCTCGATCCAGCTCTTTTAAAAGAGCGCCGATTTCCTGCAGCTCAGCCGTGTTAAAAAGACTTTTCCCGCCTTTCATTCGTTCCTCAAAAAATGCGGGTTCGTTCGGCATATTCAGCCAGAGAAGATGATTGTTCCTCTCTATAAGCGGTGACTCGAGCAAATGGTCCCGATCGGAATCGGAATCCGTCAAGCCGCACTGGAGCCGCTCATTCTCCTGCTCATAAAATGGCGTAATCGTCTCCATAATGCCCTTGTGCATCCGGTACTGAATGGCGAGCATCATCCTATTGCTCTCCGGCACATTTTTAAACAAGCGCTCAAACAGCGATTCTTGCAACAGCCCTTTCAGTTCCGCTTTCCCTTCAAACTCTCCATTTTCCTCTGCCATCTCCTGAAGCGTTTCCTCGAGCGTGTCGTTTCCAAGCAGCGGTGGCAGCTGGTGATGGTCCCCGACCAAAATAACCTTTTTCCCTTTCAGCATCGGCAGCAGCAGTTCCGGCGGCGTCGCCTTCGATACTTCATCAATAATGACCACATCAAAAACCGGATAGTTGTCGATAAAGTCCTTGCGCGCGGACGCCACACACGTTGTGCCAATTACATTGGCATGCTTTACATACAGCTTGCGGATTTCATCAAGGTCATGATCACTCGCTTCATTAAGCAGGGACAGCCACTCGCCTTGAACCTTTTGAAAAAGCGGCAGTTTCTGTTTTTCCTGCTTGAGCGATTCTCGTGTGAACGAAAGGCTTGCCATTTGCTTTAACAGTTCTTCATGCTCTCGTTCTGGTTGTGTGGATAGGATTTCATGTAAAGGTGCCAGTTCAATCTCTTTTTGGCGGATGGTGTTTTGAAGCTCTGCCAAATTCGTTTCGACTTGAGAAAGTTTTTGTTCAACTTCCTTCAGCTGAGCAGTCCGTTTCAATTGTTCATTTCGGTTCGTTTCAACCCTCTGCGTCACTTGCTCATACTGCTCCTGCTTTTTCTGCAGCTCAAGCATATTTACCTCGCTTTGCCGAAGAGTTTCTTTTGCATTCGGAATGTAATCGCCTGATGCCTTCATTTGCTTATGCTTGTTTTGAAGTGAATGAAGCTCCGCCTGCTGTTCCTCCAGCGATCGCCGCAGCTGCTGGTGCGATGTTTCATTTACATGCTGTTTTTGCCAGAGCTGCTCTGTGATTTCCTGCTTCAGAGACTGAAATATTTCCCGGGCTATACTTTTATAAGTATCATATGACTTTAACCGTTTTGCTCTCTGCCAGACAAAATACTTCCGGCTGTACAGGCCCCCTAAATACGATGCCATCTGACGCAGGTCATGGTTCCGGGTTCTCTTAATCGCTTCCCGCAGTTCATTTAAAAATTGGTCAATGTCATCTGACGTATAAGAAGCGGGCATGCCTGCCGCCCGCTTTTTTAACTCTTCAATCGGGGCACGATGCGGTGTCAGCATTTGTTCAACGTACGAAATCGCCCGGCTTAATTGGTCGTTATACGCTTTTAATTTCGAAAACTGATCCATTTCTGCCCGAATGTCATCCATTTCATTCATTAAATACATGATGCGTGAGGAACGCTCGATATTTTGTTCCAGCATAATCCATTTCAATCCGTCGATTCGTTTAACGGCAGTTACTTTTTCTACTGTTCCATTTGCGTTTTTCAATGTTTCTGACAGCTGCTCGTATTCGAGTGTTTTTTGGTTATTGTCTTCTTTCTTCCTATTTATATGGTCTTGAAGGTCATCACAGGCAACAGAATTCTTCAGGTTCTGAATCGTTAATTGAATGGCTGCCTGTTCTTTTTGAAGAGTCTCGCTATTTGGCTCCTCCCTCAAAAAAAGGCTGTCTTTTTCGATGGCTTTATCTACTAAACGAAGAGTTTGCTCGATTTCCTGCACCTGCTGCTGGAGCGATTGATGCTCCCGCTCGGCTCCCTGCATGCTTTTCTGTTGCTCGTCGATAAACGATTGAATTTCACTTTGCTTTTTTTCCGCGTTCTTTTTCGCTTCAACTGCCGCTTCCGCTTGCTGGAGCAAGGGTCCTGTCTGGTCATACGCCCGTTCATTGGCAGTCCATTCGGCTTCCAGTTCAGCTTCCCGTTTTTTGCGTGCTTCAAATTGGGCAGACACTTCTTTTAACGTATGGTCTTTCCAATACTGTCCGACATTTTCTTCAATAAACTTCTTGCCTTCTTCTTCTATGCTTTCCGTACGCCCAACCCGGAGAATCCGAATATCTTTATTCGCCAGCAGCCGGCCAAGGGCATTATCTACGGCCAAATTTGACTGGGACGCAACCAATGTCCGCAGTCCCGCTCTTGCATTTTGCAGGCAAATTTCCGAAATGACCGTTGTTTTCCCTGTGCCCGGCGGTCCTTGAATCACGTACAAGTCTTCTGCTGCCATAGCCCCTGTAACTGCTTTTTTCTGAAATTCATTTAGCCGGTTATGAAAAGACAGTGGAGCCAGCTTTTTCGGTGGCTGGATCGGGGGCTTTTTTTCAAATAAAATACGCTCGAGATCCGGATTTGCCGCCAGGCCGTTTTCTAGATGCTTAAACCCCTGCCGCAGTCTTTTCACCTGGCTCAATGTCGCGAAATTACTGAACACAACCTCTTTTTGCGCCGAATCAAATCGCTGCCGCCTGGCTCGTTCCGCCATATGGCTGTTCAGCTCGACTTCTACTGTGCGGGCCCCCCGGTTCGCCTTCAGCACCTTTCCGATGTCCTGGTCGATTCCTTTGATTTTAACGCTCAAGTCTTTAAGCGACTTCCATTCTTTTTCGTTCAGCTGGCACCCTGTTAGTGTGACCCGGCTAAAATCACCATTAAACGTAAGCCTTGAATAACTCGCCGTCATATCTGGAATATCCGCATCCCGCTCCTGAATTGTCAAATAACCTTCCCAGCTGGCAATGCGTTTCTTCACATACGCCGAACTTTCCTGCGCTACCGGCATTTCATGAATCAAGCCGACCAGCCCAGCCGGCACCGACATCGCTTTTTGATCAAATGCTAAAAATACCGGACGGCGCCAGTTCGTTTGAACCGCTGTATGCGCCACTCTCGCTGTCATATTCGTCGCAATTAAGCGGTTCTTCTCTACCACACAGTGAAGCACAATGACCTGGTCCTTGCACTGCTCCGCCATTCGCCGATTCGCTTCATTATCAAAAAACAGCGCAGCCGAAAGAAGCCGATCTGCTGCTTGAGGATACTTTTCTATATAAATCTTAAACGATTCCTCCAACGAAAAAAACGAGCGCTCATCCAAGCCGAGCTCCCGCATTTTCTCTTTTGCCTTATTTGTCAGTGTTATTGGACATCGATATGTGTTAGTGCCTGTATTGATCATTTGTTCACCCGCTTTATAAAACCGAATAAATCGTATTCGAAACAATCTTTTTATCTTTTCCTTCTTGGATTATAGCACACTGATCAGAGCTGCATACTTTTCATATGCTTTTATTTAGCAAGGCAATTTATACATATAAAATAAGCAAGCTTTATGCATAGGGTCATTTAAAAACAACAAAGCCTTTCTGAAAAGGAGTCAGTTTCAATGCACAGGGCTGCTGATTCTTTTTCAAGGCATATTTAAGTGTTCTTTAAATACCGGGCTAGAGTCTTTCTTTCATTTTCAGAAATGATTTAATAATAAACACTGTTTGTTTTCTCCCCGGAACCGTCGAACGCTTCCGGCCTGAATGTGGTTTTGGTTTTGCCATATTATATTGAATTGATATTATAATTAAAAAAACTCTTATTTAACATTCATATTACCTACTCAATAATTATCCATTAAATTACTAAAGATATAACAATTTAAATTTATCGTTATTAAAGGATAAATTGGTATTTTATATAGTGAAAAGCCAAAATATTTCATTTAAATAGTTATTTTTGTTATAAGCTATAAAAATTAAGTATATTTGCATATATTTCAGAATTCCTACCAATTATAATGCAAAATCTAGTAAACAAACGTGTTTCTTTATACCTATACATAAAAGTTATTCTTCTTCTAAAAGACTTTGGTCCTGTTTCTTTCAACTAATGTTTAATTTAACCACCGTATGAGAAAATAGGATTCTATTACAGATTTTAATGGAGGATTTATTATATATGGGATACAAACAAACTTCTTACCGCAAATTTGTTGCATCAGCAGCAACAGCTACATTGGTTGCATCAGCAGTGACACCTGCATTCGCGGCATCGCCATTTACAGATGTTTCTGACCGTTACACAGATGCGGTTGACTATTTAGTAGATAACAAGATTACAAATGGGATCAACGATAAACAATTTGGCACTAATTTAACGATCAAGCGCGTTGATGCAGCTGTAATGATCGCAAAAGCACTGAAGCTTGATACAAATAATGCACCAGATGCAGGCTTCACGGATTTACCGGACCGCGCGGTTGATTACGTAAATGCGTTAAAAGCAGAAGGCATTATTAATGGTAAAACAGCAACAACATTCGGTTCTGCACAAGATATCACACGCGGTGAACTGGCGATTATCCTTTCACGCGCTTATGAATTAAAAGGCGACATCGATAATTTGAAGTTTACAGATGTGTCTGACCGTTATGATGAAGCGGTAGCCGCCCTTGTAGACAATAAAGTTACAACAGGAAAAACGGCGACTTCATTCGGAACAGCCGATGCAGTAAAACGCGGTGAAATGGCTATCTTCTTACACCGCATCAGTGAAATGGATGACGTAGTAACTGAACCAGCTGTCAAATCTGTTACACCTCAAAACGCGAAACAAATCGCCGTTTCATTCAATACAGAAGTAGATAAAGACGCTGCAGCTGCAGCATCTCTTTACACACTGAACAACACAGCTGCGTCAAAAGCGGTTGTATCGGAAGATGGCAAAACAGTTCTTTTAACGTTTAATGGCGGCGCAGAAGTGAAAAATGGTGTGTTAGTTGTAAGTCCAGTCGCAACAAAAGCGGACAAAGAAGTAAAAACAGCGAAATACACATCTGTATTCTCGTTTGAAGATACGACAACACCATTTGTCACAAGCACGGCTTATTCTAATGGCGTGATCACGTTAACGTTCTCTGAAGAACTAAGCGCAGCACCAGCTGTTGTCCGTGTAGACGGTACACCGGTTGCGTTTGGTGATGTGAAATTAAGCACAGCAGATAAAACAAAAGTGGAAATTGCGAAAACACTTCAAGCTGGCGCTTCTGCCTCTTTATATGTAGCTGGCGCTAAAGATGCTTCAGCATCAAAAAATGAGATGGACTTGTACAACGGTTCTGTAGTAGCTCCAACAGCCGATACAAACAAACCACATGTAACAAGTGTAGAGGTTACCGTTCAAAATACAGCGAAAGTTACATTAAGTGAAGCCCTGACAGGAGATACAGTTAGTGTCAAACTTCAGCAAGGCGCCGAGCAAACAGCTGCGACACTTGTAAAAGATGAAACGGACACAACTGGCAAAACATATACTCTTACAGTAGCGGGCGATATTTTCGGTCAAGATTCAACAAGTGAAACATTCACTCTTTATATTGCAAAAGACGCATTGACAGATTTGTCCGGCTTGAAAAACGACTTGTTCCAGACAACTGTAACATTCGTGAAAGATTTGCAGGCTCCAGCTCTTGCTTCTTCAAAAGTAACAGAAGGAAACAAAGCGGTGTCCTTTACGTTTGATGAAGCCGTGACAGCAGGTGCAATGTCAGCAATCGATATCCGCAATGCAGACGGAGTAAAGTTTGCAGCGAAAGATGTTACATTGTCTGAAGACAAAAAGACATACACAGTCGATATTACAGATGGTGATAAAGCAATGGCTGTCGGCACATATACAGTGTCATTCCCAGCGAACTACTTTACAGACGCTTATGGAAACAAAACAAGCGCTCTTAAAGATTCATTCACAGTCGGCGAATCAACAAGCACAGACACAGAAAAGCCGGAAGCAGCAGTAGCAGCTGGCACAGGTACGAACACATTTAAAGTAACATTTAATGAAGAAGTTACTTCTTCTGCTCTAACTCTATCAAACTATCGTTTAGACGGCCAGGCGCTGCCGGCTGAAACAGACATCTACTTTACAGATTCTACTAAAACGGCAGTAATGATTGAACTTCCAGCAGGCGCAGTCAATATCGGTGACCAAACAACAGGTGCACCAGCCGTTCTAAACGTATCCGGCGCAGCAGATAAAGCAGGAAATGTAATGATCGCAGCCAACTTTGTCGTAACAGTGAAAGACAATACACCAGCAACGGTAACAGATGTGAAAACAGCCGGAACAGCAGTTGTCGTAACATTCTCAGAGGCTGTAGCAGTTGCAGGCACAGTTGATGCAAACGACGTGTTCGACATCAAAGTTGGCAGCACAACAGCAGAAGCAGGAAACATTTCAGCAGTAAGCGGAAATGACAAGCAGGTTCAATTCAACCTTGCATCTTCTCCGGCATCTTCTCCAACAGTAGAAGTAAAAGCTGATCAGACTGCATTGAAAGATGCGAATGGTGTTTTAGCAGAATAATGATAAAAAACGAGACCTTGTGAGGTCTCGTTTTTTTATATAGTTATTCCTTAAAAACTTTTTGCAACCGCCACGGCAGTTGTTCGCTGATTTCCTGCCGAATCCTTAAGCACCAATGTTATTCTAGTACCTGCCTTGTACATCTGATTCATTATAACTTTAAAACTCCCATCGCTTGCTGTCATAGCCTCGCCTACAACTATATTGTTTACTTTCGCTTGTACTGTGCCTTGCTCCGTGATGTTGCCCTCAATTGCCGTCATTGTATCATTTACCTGAGGTACTCCAGCAAATGAAGGTGCCACATTATCTTTTTTTATAACGATGTACACGGGTTGACTGACAAGATTCACATTGTCTGTTGCTTGAATCATCAGTTTTGTTCCAGCCGGCTGCGGGCCTATCGAAACCGTATACTGGCCTTTTTCATCTGTCAGCCCTGTTCCAAGAGCAACGCCAATGATTGCTAGTTTCGCATCTACTTTAAAAACGCTGACGGAGGCTTGTTCAGTAAATGAACCACTAACTGTTGTAGACGTATGATAAACGGGGTTCAATTTAATTGATACAGGTGCTGTCTGATCTGCTACTGTCAGTAGTTCTGTTATTTGGCTCCCTGCATAATCCTCTATCAAAACCGACACATCGGTACCGGCTTTTTGTCTACCTATTGTCACTTTAAAATTCCCATTTGCATCTGTCGCCACTGGTTTTTTGGTGACAGCTTTTCCGCCGATCGCAACACTTATTTTCGCTTCCTCGCTTATTTTGCCTTCTAACATTGTGCTGGCATCATTCAGCTTTACAGTAAGCGGATCAAGCACCGGATCTACTGTATCTTCAATCACCGTTACAGAAACAGGGTGACTCTCAAGTGCTTTTGGTTTGGCCGCGTCTTTCGCTTTCAACACAATGACTGTACCAGCTGCTTTCCGGTTCACCAGCAGCTTAAAATTGCCCTCTGCATCTGTTTTAATCGAGCCTGCCGCTTTCCCGCCGATTTCCGCTGTGACGACAGCGGCTTCACTCACTTTTCCGACCACATATTTCGATGTTTCATAAACAGGCTGCAAAGCAACTTCAATTTCAGGTGCTGTAATATCTGTTACCGTAACAGCTGTTTCCGACTTGGCTGTGCCGCTGTCATAAAAAACAAATGTCAGCTTTGCATTAGCTTTGCTTGCCGGCACGTTTATCTCAAAGTAACCATTCACATCAGTATCCGCTTGAATGCCTAGTTCTTTTATTTCAACACGTCCCGCTTCACTAAGCTGCCCTGTTACAATCTGCGGTCCGCTGTCATCAACCGTTATTTTAGCCGGCGTCAGTAATTTAGGCGGCGTTCGGTCTTCGATAACAGTCGATTTAACGATTTTGCCAGTGTTGCCGAAAAGATCTTCAGCCTGCAAGGAAAGAATGGTCCCTTTTGACAGTTTAAAGGACAAAGGAAACTTGAAGACTCCATTTGTGCTTTCGGTTGCGCCAAGTTTCTTCAATACATTTCCTTTTTTATCTATTACATTCACATAGATAACAGCCGATTCATTTACAGTTCCTTCAACAAAATTTGATGTGTTGGAAACCGGATTTACTTTTCCGATTGACGGTGCTGTTTGATCGGCAACAACGATATCATGATTCGTGACATTCGGTGTTTTGGCATTATCTTTAACAATCAGCTTCACTGTTGAGCCCCCCTGCATTTTAGCAGCAGTGAGTTTAAAGTAGCCATTTTCATCTGTCGCAACGGCTGTTTCAGGATAAAGCGTTGATCCGATTTGAAGCTGGACTTTTGCTTCCTCATTGATCTTTCCAGTTACAGTCGTACTGGCCTCTGTCACGGCTGCTGTTTCTACAGTAGGAGCTGTCTCATCCGGCAGAACCGTCTTCTCTACGACTGAAGACTGGCTTGATCCTGCCGACGCTTTGAGTTTTATAGATGTTCCGGCAGCCCAGTTGCCAATTTTGATTTTAAATGCTCCATTTGCGTCTGTATCTTGTACAAATGTCTTCGTGTCATCTACTGTAACCATAACCTCGGATTTGCTACTTACGGTCCCTTCTAAATAATGCCCACTGTCATATAATTCTTTTACTCCTGTTATTTCTAGAGGCGCATACATCCCAAGCGTCGGCAGCTGCATCAAGCCAAAACCGTAAAAGGTGTCTCTTCCAACAGAGCCTAAATCCTTGCTTGATTCAATTAATTTGGCACGAAGCGCTTGATTAGTCAGCTGTGGATTCGCCTGCATTAACAGTGCTAATTCTCCGGCTACATATGGTGCTGCCATCGATGTGCCATTTGCTTTTGCGTATCCATCATTTAAATAAGGCGCCAAAATATCCACACCTGGCGCGGCAATCTCCACCGCGTTTCCTGTTGACGAAAAATTCGCCCGATTCAAAGATGAATCTACCGCTGCTACCGCAATAGCCGAGTTGTAACGCGCTGGATAATCCACCGTATCTTCTGTGCCGGCTGCTGTTCCGTCATTCCCAGCTGCTGCGACAATCAGCATGCCGTTTGCGTATGCTTCATCCATAATATCCTCAAGTGCAGCGGAATGTGTCTGCGTGCCTAAGCTTAAATTCACGATATCCATTTTGTTTGTAATGGCCCAATCGATTCCCGCAATAATGGTGGATAAATAGCCTGACCCTTTTACCCCTAAGGACTTTACCGCATAAATGTCCGCATCCGGTGCTACGCCTTTTGTTCCAAAATCGTTATCTTCTGCGCCAATAATGCCGGCCACAATCGTGCCGTGCCCGTTATCATCCTCGTAAGAAGCTGTATAATCCACAAACGACGTGCCGCCCGCCACATTTAAGTCACTGTGCGAAGCAATACCGGTATCCACGACAGCTACTTTGACTCCTTTTCCTGTGTAGCCAGAATTCCAAGCAGCCGGCGTATTTACCGCTTCAATCCCCCAGTCCAATATTTGAGCAGAGGTGCGAACCACTGTATCTTTTTCCACCCGCTCCACGCTTGGATCATTCTTCAATTCTTGTATCTCATCTGCCGGAACAGTTATAGACGCGACAGGTATCTCTTTATAAAGATGATTAATTTCTCCTTCCGCTTCTGCTATCGCGCTCTTATCTATTTTCTCGTCAAACACAACAATAACCTTTTGCTCATCGTTTGGCTGTGCCGATACAGTATATGATGGAACCATTAAACTTCCTGCTGCCAACAATGACAACCACTTTTTCATTCTTCTTTCTCCCTTCGACAGCTGGCTGGCCTGCCGAATCCGGTTTAGCCCCTATAGCTTTGCGTCTCTACATTTCTATAGATTTGCCTTTTCGGTATAATGAACTGCTCACTCCGCCTGTTTCTAACTTTTTACACATGGTTGAGCAGTTACAATATATATCGGTATAAAAAATAAGAAGTAAAGAAGAAAAAAAGTTTTTGCTGACTATACTACTAGGAAAATGAGCCGTATTCTCTTTTAAGAAAACAGCTGGCCAGTTCAATAATCCACTATCCAATAACGCGATGACTCTCCATTCACTTCATCCTTCAAAACTGAAATCACCTGTTTTTCTTGCATATATCGAGAAATAACTTGTTGTTCTGCCCTCCGTTCTCAAGCTGCATTCCTTTCCCAATAAAATAGCCCTAACTCCTCGGAAGGAATTAGGGCTTATCTAGATCTTATACAAAATAATAATATAAGTTTGTTTTTCTATTCGGTTCGGCTTCTTCAAATTTCTTCTCTCGCCATGTTACCATGACGATTGAAACGCACCTGTAGAATTTTGTTTTAATTTGATTTTCAAACACATTTTTATATTAAAGCACAAAAATAACACCTCATGAATAACCATGGGGTGTTATTTTCACTTCTTTCGCTAGATTTCTAGCTTATAACATTTCGTTTTATTGAGGAAGATTATTTAACGTTTAATGTATACGTCATGGCATTGCCTGAAGTGTCTTCAAGTGTGATGGTTTGGCCGTTAAGAGCTAATAACGTAGTACCACTTACAGTTTTCTTATCGAATAGATTTGTCAAGAGTGCTATGAAATCAAATCTCGGATTAACCTTCATTGACTTCCCAAGTGATGTAACCGTTGCAGTTTCACTCAATGTTACTGTTCCTGTTTTGTATTGAGCTGCAGCCTTAACGCCATTAAACGTAATTGTTTGCGCATTGGCGTCTACATCACCGCTTACAGTTACATTCTTAGTATCTGTGATTGAAATATCACTCACTGTAGGTGCAGTGTATTTCACTACTTTTATTGTATACGTCGTTGCATTGCCTGCAGTGTCTTCAAGTGTGATAGTTTGGCCGTTAAGAGCTAATAACGTAGTACCACTTACAGTTTTCTTATCGAATAGGTTTGTCAAGAGTGCTATGAAATTAGATCTTGGAGTAACCTCCATTGAATGCCCAAATAATGTAACCGTTGCAGTTTCGCTCAGTGTTACGTCCCCTGTTTTATATTGAGCTGCAGCTTTAACACCATTAAACGTAATTGTTTGCGCATTGGCGTCTACATCACCGCTTACAGTTACATTCTTAGTATCTGTGATTGAAATATCACTCACTGTAGGTGCAGTGTATTTCACTACTTTTATTGTATACGTCGTTGCATTGCCTGCAGTGTCTTCAAGTGTGATAGTTTGGCCATCAAGAGCTAATAACGTAGTACCACTTACCGTTTTATTTCCGTTATCAAATAGTTTTGTCAAGAGTGCTATAAAATTAGATCTTGGAGTAACCTCCATTGAATGCCCAAATAATGTAACCGTTGCAGTTTCGCTCAGTGTTACGTCCCCTGTTTTATATTGAGCTGCAGCTTTAACACCATTAAGCGTAATTGTTTGCGCATTGGCGTCTACATCACCGCTTACAGTTACATTCTTAGTATCTGTGATTGAGATATCACTCACTGCAGGTGCGATAGTATCCATCACTTTTACATCAAGAATGATTCTGTCAGAACCAGATCCTACGCTTACTTTCGTATTGCCGGCTTTTACACTAGTAATTGTAACTGTATTGTTTGCTTCTTTTTCTGTTGCAATTGTTGTGTTATAAGAAGTAGACGTTACTGTTGGTGTGTACTCTTCACCATATTGATCTTTACCAGTAAATGACACTTGTACTTCTTCATCTCCAACTTCAAGTTGAACTCCTTTTGTTGTTATATTAGCATCAAGGTTAGCTGACTCTTCTGTTAGGACCAGCGTTCCAGGCATAAGTTTTTGAGGTGCAGCTGAAACAGTAAAGTTGATAGATTTCTTCACGCCGGACACATTAGCAGTAATGGTAACTCTACCAGCAGCTCCTTCTACGGCTGTTACAGCACCATTTTCAACCGTTGCAATTTTTTCATTACTTGATGTCCAAACTACTTCAGCCTCATCAAGGTTTACATTTTGGCGTTCAGCATCTTTACCGACTGCGTTAAGTACAGCATCCGCAGCAGGATCAGCAGAATTTAATACAAATTTCGCTGTGCCGTTCTCATTTACTTTGTCGCCTGTAAGAACAAGTGATTTAATAAGCGGTGCTACTCTTACATTTTCAGTCACTGCAAGCTCATTGCCTGCTGTATCTTTAAGACCACTCAATGCTACTACGTGTATACCAGCTGTATAGCCAGCTTTATTCCCAACAACAATTGATTTACCGTCTTTAGAAAGTGTACCAGTTGCTGCTTTACCGTCTACTGTTACAATAGGCGTACCTGTAACCGCTTCGGAGAGGTTTACCTTGATCGTTTGATAATTTGTTACTTCTGCGTTCAGAACTGTTGGGGCTGTATTATCTACCTTAAAGCTAACTGTTGTTGTTTTAGATGTTAAGCCGGATCTTTTCGCTGTGACGGTTAATACATAAGCTCCGTCTTCAGTAATTTTTGTACCAAGCTTGTAGCCTGGAACTGTTTCACCGTCTTTAGTCAATACAGCAGTTAGTGTTACTTCTTCAATCGCTGCAACAGCAGGTGTAGGCGATTGAGCCACTTGATTGTTTTTTACTCCTGTTATAATTGGATCTTTAGGCGTTAGGAATGCATTAATTTTATTCTTCTCCACTTTGATCAGGTCCAATAATGCTGTTTTAATATCCCCGTTAGGAAGTGCATTTACGTTGCCTGATGCAGAAGTTAATTTAATTTGCGCTTGGAAAATATTATCTTCAGTTAGGCCTTTAGTCGCAGCCTGTAAAGAATTCACAAAGCCCGCGGCAATCACTTTATCATTTGCTGCATTTACGCGATTGAGTAACTCGCTTTTTGCTGGGTCCGACACTTGTTGAACCGCGTTAAAAGCAGGAGTAAACTGAGCACTGGCTGCTTGTCTTTTTTCTTTGTTCGTTACGAGCTCTTTCACTTCTTTTACTGAATCTACAGTTGATTCAAAAGCTGCAACTGCTTTTTCTGCTGCCGCCAAAGTTGAAGCGATATTTCTAGCTGCAATTTCACTTTTAATAACGTTATTAGCTAAATCCTTTAGAGTACTTGACGAGATTTTTATGGCATTTTTATCCCCTGACAGACCTTCTGAAAGTTCAATGATTAATTGATTACTACTAATAGAAACTTTATCATTCTCGCCAAGAGAGTTGAAAGTTCTTCCATTAACTGAAACTTTAATCTCTTCTTTTAAGGAAGAATTAATTTTATTGCTTTCAATGTCCTCACTAAATACCAGCGTAATTTTTTTATCTTGATTTGTCACGATTGACTGTACATATTGAGGTACTGTAATATCCGGTGCAACAATGTCAGCTACAATTGATTCTGAAATTACATTTTTTTCTTTATCACTTAATGTCCCAGCGTCAATTTTCAACACATTTGTTCCTGTTACCGCATTTGCAAACTCGACTATAACTGTGTTATTTCTTATATAGACCCTATCTCGATCTGATAGCTTTTCACCTGAGAAGCTAATAGAACTTTTTAATGCAGACGTGGTTTTTTTGTTGTTTTCAATATTTTCATCAAAGGACAACGTCACTCTTTTATTTGAATTCGTAATAGTCCACTTTTGGTACTCTGGTGCATCGATATCTTGATTTCCCTCTAAAGCAACTGCGCTTACTGGTGTTTGAGCTGATACAGGTGGTGTCCAAAAAGCCGTTGCATTTAGTGCTATAATCCCTGAAATCACCGTCTTCGACAAAACATTCCTTACTTTCAAGACCTTTTTCTCATTAAAATCATTTCTACCCAATTCTATTCTCCTCCATTTTCGACAAAGTAATCAAATATTTTCCTATATGCATAATATTAACTTATAAAAACAAAAATTCCTATGTTTTTATAAAAATTACATCTTATTAGTTTTAAACAATAGTCCCTATAAGATTAGTAAAATAGATAATTTAATTGAAAAAAATGTTATGCATCCGATAAAATAGTCTTTTGTTTTAGCCTTTTATTGTTATTTATGTTTTTTACCTGTATTTATAAAAATGAAAAATATGCTATCTATAAGCAGCGGTAAAAGTCCCGAATGATATTACTTTTTTGATTCGCTCATCACACATGAATCTTCTTTCTAAACAAAATCTCCTTAGATTCCCATTAGGTCTTTAGACTTACAAGCATCTTCTGTAATACAATAAGTTAAATTTATTTTTCTAGTTGATTTGGTTTCTTCAAAACAAGTTCTTTAGAAATTTCTCTCCCCACATCATTAAAAAAAGACCGATCACCATAGTGACCGGTCCCAGCTTGTAGACAACGTCTTCATTTTTTAAACAAAGCCAAAATCATATGAAGCGGAGCCGCTACATGTGTAGGAAGGCTATAGCGGATTCATCTGTGTCACAACTCGCAAAACAAAGAAATTTATTCGGAACACAAAGAAACCACCGAAAGCATTTTTACGGATGTAAATGAAAAGGATAATAGACTGAACAAATCTTTGCCTTAAAGCAAAAAGACAACCCTGTTTCAAATCAAAGATTTGAAACAGGGTTGTCGAAAGTCTGGACGATAATTTACCACCAGCTATTTTAATCTTTTCTCTATGAAACTCTTACCGGATGATTACTCTCCTGCAAATGATCCAGCATTTTCTCCAATCAGAACTGATCCATCATTCGAAACAAGCCCTTTTTTCACTACGATGACATTTGACGTTACTTTTAATGTATCTTTCGGTAAAAGAATGACTACTTTTTCGTATCCGTTTAGTGGATTGGTATCCCCATCTTCCACTGAAATTGTGGTGCCAGATGGAAGGGCCGCTCCATTAAGCGTATAAATTCCAGCTACTGTTGCATCATTCGCTCCGCCTTTATGCTGCACACCTTCTGAGAATGTCAGCGTCACTTTATCATTTCCATTATCTATTTCACCTAGGGCACCCATAAGTTTAAAATCAATGTTATTTGCTTGTTTCGCTACTGTAAATGTTTTAGCGGTAGTAGCCGCTGTTAGGTTTCCAACATCATCCGTAATGTCTTTCACTACTACACTCCAGCTCGTATTATATGCCTGATTATTAACAAGATCTTGAAGGTTCGCGGTTACTTTGAATTTTTTGTCGCTGCCATCATCCACATAGTTTACAATTGTTCCAGCTACAGTCTTTGGATTTCCATCTGCATCTTTCCCAGTAAACTCGACAACAGTATTATTGAACGTTCCTGTATCATCATTATCAAAACCCTTTAATTTTACCGGTTCGTCCATTGTGATAATAAATGTATTAGTTTCATCTGTCCGTTCAATAGATACAAGCGAAGGTTTTTTACTATCTGCTGTTTTTAAAGGAGAACCTGAATAATTTAAATTCAGTGCAATATCAGCATTTTTTACACCGTTTGTCGTATTAGAAATGCTTCCAGCCTCTATAAATAAGCGATATTGGTTTGCAGTGTAAACTACCCCTACATCCGTCCAATCCTGCAGCAGTTCGACCATATATTCATTTTTATCTGGCACTTTTGTAATGCTGTATGTCATTCCTGAATTATCGTCTGCATAGGCATTTGTACTGGTGTTAAGCTTTTGAAGCTTTAATGCGGCCTTTACTTCCGCTATATCTACTGTTGTATTAAATGTTACACGGAATTGTTCAGGTGATTCTACTTTTACAGTAGCAGTTGGTTTTGTTGCATTACCTGCAACTGTAAAATCAAGATTTTTTGTTACCCCTGTGTTATCAACCATGTCTTTAATAGCAGAAACTTCTACCTTATGAGTACCCGCAGTAAAATAGCCTGCTTTTGCCCCGGAGGTTCCTTCGTTATACGTATTATTTAATGTTAACAGCGCTGTATGACGGTTGTCTTCTTGAGTAGCAGGATTGTATTCACCGAGTTCGACGTCAAATGTAGAATCGGTATATAACGCATCCAGCTTGAAAGCAGCACCGTCAATCGTTTCCGAGAAATTAACTTTTACTTGATTTTGGCCGATGGCTTGTGCGGATATAGCTTCCGGCTTTTTCGCATCTGTCAAGTAAAATCTTACACTTGATTTAACTGTCTGCCCATCTACATTTTTAGGAGAAACTTCAATATCGACTGCTTGGTTATTTGTTAATTTTTCATCTTTTTCCAAAATAACTTCAAGCGCTTTTGAATTACCCGCTACCGGTTTTAGACCAACAATTGCTTTAGCTGTTGCATTTTGTTTAACGCTTAAGCCATTCGTATAAAGCAAATGATAAATATAACCAGCTTCTATATCAGAAGGCATTTTGCTTTTTACAACATCAGAAATTATTGATCCGTTGTCATCATACTTGTAAAGCAATTCTCCTTTAGAATTTGTCTGGACAAGCGAGCCGAGCGTAATATCCCGGTCAAAGACAAGCATCAGACGATCTGCCTGAGTAGAAGAAGCACTTTTTAAGATAGGAATTTCCCCAGTAAACTGATCTGTCGATTTCTTAAATTGGACAGAAACCGTTCCGGCCGTTTTCCCTATTAACGCACTGTAGTTACCGGAAGCTGTGACGATTTTTGCTGTAACACTCGCCGTTACGTCCGTATTACTAAGTGGCGACGTTAATTTTACTGACGCTGTTCCGTTTTGTAAGGTAATGCGTGAGCTGGCAAGAAAGCCGCTTGTCGTGGATACGTCGACCACCACATTATCAGCGTTTGTATCCACCGCTCCTGTTGCAGCATCCACAAGCTGGTACGTAATATTCGTAGACGTTTTTCCGTCTGCTATTAATGATGTAGACGCAGCACTTGCTTTTAAATTCCATGACTTGACAGCTTCAGCGGGAGTGGTAAATGTTTCAGATGCCAATACCGCTGCAGTTCCGCCTGATTTCAATCCATTAAATGCAATGGTGTAGTTTTTCGCATCCGCAAGCCCAGACACTTGAAGAGTTGCCGTTGTTTTATCATTATTCAATGAAGCAGAGGTAACCGTACCACCCGCAATGGAAAAATTGCTTGCAGTTGCACTGTCCACTGCTTTGTTGAATGTGACTTGAACAGTTGCTTTCGATACAACTGTCACCTTTGATACTTCCAGTACAGGAACCTCCGGTGTTTCTGGTATTTCTGGTGTTTCAGGCGTTTTCACCAGCGTTTCCGCACGGTAAAGGAAAATTGCAAACTCGCCGCGGCGTATTGGTGTATTGGTTCCAAATCTTGTCGCCGACTGACCATTCGTTATTTTTGATTTTACTAACGCTTTTACCGCCGCCTCATACCGATCCGGCACGTCTGTAAATGTTAACGCTGACGAAGTGTCATTTAATTCGTATGCTCTTGCTAGAATAAGCGCCATCTCTCCCCGTGTCATCGGCTGGTTGGAACCAAATAGTTTCGTGGTTTTTCCATTTACAAGACCGGCTGCTTTAAGTGCATTTACCGCACCAACTCCCCGATCCGGCACATCCGTAAATCCGGAAGCAGGAGCTGTAGACGTGTTCAATTCAAGGGCTTTGGCCAGCATAATGGCCATATCCACACGCTTAATTTGACCTGTAATCCCAAATTCAGTTTTTGAATAACCGGTTGTGATGCCTTTTTCAACTAAATAGTTAACCGCTTCCTTATATGGGCTTGTTACATCTGAAAAAGAAGCTGAAGCTGGTGTTACAATAGAGGCAGACACTGCCGCAGCAGTGAATAAAGCTAACGATTTCTTGGATCCTAATTTATACTTTTTCATCGGACACTCTCCCGCTCGTATTTTTTCCTTATTTGGAATAATAAATAAATCTAGTAAACTTTATTTCCTATTATAAATGTCTCTATCAAAATATGGAATAGTAATATTGGAATTCAAATCTATAAAAATAGTTATTTGCATACTTTGATCAAGTAAATAGTAGAGGCACACTATAGTAGCTTGCAGGTTTCTTATTTTATTTACACATAATATTTTTAAATTTAAACTTCATACAGAAAAAGGAAGATTGCTCTAAAGTATTAAGTGTGGATTTAAAAATATGGCATACTTGTCCTGCAGTAGCAAGCGAGGTTCTGGCGCGTACTCTTTCTAAAAGCTTATATGAATGACTATTGTTTTCCCGACTTTAGACAACCTGTTCGGTGCGAAAAGGGGATCTGATTCATCTAGAAATCATTCTACATTTTGACCAGGGATTCATTACAGTACTTTGGATTCTAGAAGAAGGTCCAGCAGAAAGTATTTATCCAATCCCTGTCACGAAAAGGAAAACTGCTCGGACAATGCTCCAATATAACCGTTCTTAAATCACTTTAAAAATGGATCAGGTTTTGGTCGGTTCTGTCCATGATGCGCAGAATAGCATTTTCAACCCTGTACGGGTCCACCGTAATTTCATCATCAACCACTTCCCCAAGCAGAATTTCAACCAGCTCCTCTTCTGTAAGCAGCTCATCCCCGTAACTGTCATGCCCTTCACAGTACTCCCGGTAATACACCTCTCCGTCTATAACAATGCGGTGGTATCTTTCTGTCATCTTTCTTCCTCTCCTTCTCTTTCGTTTATGAACTGCCGACTGATGCTTTCCCCATTTTTCGTCCAGAACGTGTACAGTCCGTCTTCTACCTTTCCGCAAAGCACGATTCCAGCAACCCATTCATTTCCCCCCTTATCGCCATACACCATCGTCTCGATCAGCATCGGATCGGGCAGTTTTGCCAAATGGTTCGGCGGGATGAATTCATGGCCGATCTCGTCCTGGAACAGCTCTACCGCCTCGTAGCCGATTTCTTCTGATGCTACAGTCTGCCCAGTCATTTTTCTAAACCCTTCGATAAACCAGTTGATGGATTCCATTTCGAATTCTCTTTTCATAGGCAGCCTCTTTCTTTTAGTGAAACGTATTCTCCGTCACCGATGATTAAGTGATCGACCACTTCAATGCCGATGATTTTCCCTGCCTCTGCCAACCTTTTCGTGACTTCCACATCCTCTCTTGACGGTTCTGGCAGTCCACTTGGATGATTGTGAGCTACAAGAATGGATGACGAGTTTGCTAGGATAGCCGTTTTCATAACCTCTCTTGGGTGAACGATGCTGGCGTTCAGGCTGCCAATATGGCAGATGTTAATCGCAGTCGGCTGATTCTTCGTATCCAGGCACATCACCACAAAGTACTCTCTGTCCAGATCGCCGAGAAACTGCTTGAACAAAAGGTATCCGTCTTGTGGGCTTCTTACACATCGATTCTTGTAGAGAATGCTTGATTCTCTCACCAGTTTCAGTGACACAATGCTCACTCGCTTGGCAGATACTCCCGTCTCGGTAGCTTCCCGAACATTCAAAAATTCCAGTTGTTCTTCCTTGCTCTTTTCATATGCTCTCATTCTGCATTCCTCCTTAAATAGAAAAATCCCTAATTCCACAGGGGAATTAGGGATTCAGATAAAAAGATTATTCTTTCTTATCTATTAATATATTAAATGCTTGAAAAGTAGTTTGATACAGATAATAAGATGAACAGAGAAAAGAAAAAGCTTTGTAAGGATTTCTCCCTACAGAGCTTTTCTATTAATTAATCTTTGTCAGATGACTAAGAGTTAATTAAAAGTCAACGCTAACTGCTTTAGTTGCAACTACGTTTTCTTCAGAGTCTAGTACTTTGAACAATACAGTACCATCATCGCCTGAAGCAACATCAACACCGTCTACAGGATTTAGAGTTGCTCCTACAGCAGCATCGATAGATCCAGTAGTAGTGATTGTTACGCGACCTACAAGGCTATCATCTAAGTTAAATTCGCCATCAGCGTTTTTATCGATGTATAGTGAACCTTGAACTGAAGTATCAGTTGCAGTGTTAGATTCGCCACCATCAAGATCCAAACGGACTGGTTGAGCTACAGTTTTAGTTAATGAAAGACCAGAGATTACTGGGTCTTTGTCAGCTTTTGTAAATGTTAAGAAGTCTTCATAGTTTAATGTTTGAGCGTAAGTTGGTGCCTCTACATTTTTCAATGCAGCGCCCGTTACGTTATAACCAACGCTTGTTACAGTAACTTTGAATGTTTTTACGATTTTGCTGTTATTAGCATTTGTTACAGTGATTGTTGCTGTACCAGTTTTCGTACCTGCTTCTACAGCAAGGTAGCCATCCTCGCTAGTAACGCCAGCAATTACATTAGGTGCTGAAGGATTAACTGTAACAAGGTACTCGTCACTAGTTCCATCAACTTCTTGATCGCTTACTTCTACTCCAGCAGAGTTCAAGCCTTTAATGTTAAGTTTCAAGAATTTATCTGATTGATTGTCAAGCGTTGCATCAGTAGAAACTTGATCTTTAGTAGTAGCACCTACATCAGTTATATCAGTTGCAGAAATATCAGTGTCAACTGCAAGTGAGTATTGAGCCAAGTCATTATTTGCTGTTACATTAGCTGTTACTGAAGTTGTGCCAATTTTAACGCCTGCAGCATCACGGAATGTGATTGTAGATGAACCAGTACCGTCATCTTGACCAGTAAGCGTTAAAGTAGCTTCCCCAGTTTCATCTTCTGAATCTTCAAGTACTGCTAATACCTTAGTAGGATTAGATTGTACTAAATTCACGTTATTATCTGCAGGAAGCGCATTTTCTGCAATGACAGCTACTGGGTCACCATATTGGTCTAATAGCTTCACTTTAACTGTAGTAGAACCATTTTCAGCAGCTACAGTTACTGTTGATTTATCTACAGAAACTTTTGTTGCTTCACGTTCTGCGTTTGTAACTGTGATTGTTTTAGTTAAAGTAGCTCCACCGTAAGTCACAGTTACTGTTGCAGTACCAGGACCTTGAGCAGTTAATGTACTAACACCAGTTACATCATCTGTCGCTACAGATACGACAGCAGGGTTAGAAGATTTAACTGTGAATCCAGAAATTACTTCTTCTTCGTCAGAACCTGATTTTACTTTAAGCTGATCAAATACTGCTGTTTCACCAGTAACAAGCGTTGAGCTGCTTTGGCGGAAGTTATCAGTCGTTACTGCTACATCTGCATCTGCTCCACCGTTCACCAATCTAGCGCTAGTGATTGAATCTGCCGCTAGGTCAAGGTTTTTGATAGTGATTTTTGACAATCCAGAAGTAATAACTTCAGAGCCTTTTGTCAATGTTACTTTTGCATAAAGATCTAGACCTGATGTTGGAATTGGCGCACCGAAAGCTGATGCTAGATCAGTGTTTAGTTCACCAGTTGAGGCATCGCCGGCAAACAAGTTAGCTGTTACATCATCTGAAGTTGTAGCTGCTTTAGAATCGAATGCTTGGAATTGTACAGTGTAGCCAGCATTGATTAGGTCTTGAGCATTAACTTTTTTGCCGTCAACTGTGATCGCTACGAATTGATCAGCAATATCGTCATCGTAAGTAGCTTCTGTAACAGCTGCTGCTTCAACGTCTGCTAGAGTTACACGGAAGCTGCCAGCTTTAGCTGCAGATTCTTCTGTGCCTTCAACAGCGCGTACTTCGTATGTGTAGTTGCCTTCAGGAAGAGCGATTGTTTGTGAGAATGTGCCGTCTGCAGTTAGTGATACGTTTTGGTCGTATACTTCTTTGTCTTCTGAATCAAGGATAACGATAGAAGCCGCTGACGCGTTTTCAACTTTACCAGAGATTGTTACAGAAGTTCCGTTGTTAACCGCACTTGCGTTTACAACTGTTGGAACTGTTACTTCAACAATTTTTTCTGCTTTGTAAAGGAAGATTGCGAACTCGCCGCGTTTGATTGCATCTGTAGTACCGAAAGATGTAGTTGTTTTACCTTGCGTGATTTTATTTGCTACTAATGCTTCAACAGCATCTGTGTAACGGCTGCCAACATCTGTGAAGTTAACATCAGCATCACCAGTAAGGCCGTATGCTTTTGCAAGGATCAAAGCGATTTCACCACGAGTGATGTTTTGTTCTGAACCGAAAGTTGTTGCTGTTTTACCGTTAATGATGCCTTCTGCTTTAAGGGCATCAACGTATAATTTTGCACGAGCAGGAACATCTGAGAAGCCAGAATCAGCACGGTCAGAAATTTCAATTTCAAGTGCTTTTGCGATCATTACAGCCGCATCCACACGTTTGATTGATTGCTCAGTACCAAATGAAGTTTCAGTAAGACCAAGCGTGATTTTGTTGTTTACCAGGTAATCAACGGCTTCTTTGTAACGATCTGAAACATCAGTGAAAGATGCTGCTGCACCAGTTTCTGCTGCGAATGCAGGTGTAACTGCAGTTGCTACTAAAGTAGCTGTTGCTGCTGTAGCAACGAATTTACGATAAGACTTTGGTTGGTAAGCCATGTAATAATTTCCTCCTGTTTTGTGTAGATTGTGGTTTTTTCTATGAAATCAAACAGCGCGTAGCTGATTGTTTCGTACAATGTGATGTGAGTTTCTAGCTGTTTTTCTCATTTGATGAAACGATGTGTATTGCAAGGAGAATTTAACAGTTTCGTAACTCATGTAATATTCTATCAAACTAGGGCTTTTTTTCAACCATTTTTTATCATTTTCCATAAATTATTAAAAACGTAATGTTTGTAATACATATGTAAAGATAATGAAAATGATTTGTTATATTGTCGCCTTTTGCTTCATAGCTTCTTCATTATATACCATATCTTAGACAAAGTTAAACTTTTTTCCGTAATAAATTTTGTAACGTTTGGCGCATTATGGCAAAAAAAAGACAATGAATCACCGAAAAGTATGATTACAGTTATGTTTCAGCTGTCATAAAACATACTAGTTTTGGTTGAGTCTCTCTTTATATCGGCTCGGTTTCACTTATTGTTAGTTTTTATTTTTATCTAGTAGAGTTAAGATTTGGATATTACGAGTTTCGCTTCGAAAGATATGTGCTAATAGCAGGAGATTGAGCGAAAGGAATTGATACTGGTAAATGACCTTTATAAAAGCATCATCGGCAGTTTTTCTCTTTAAACTAGCTGTTTGTCTGACAGGATGAACTGGATTTATTCAAAAAAATACCCCATCCGGTTCGCTCGGACGGGGTACAGCTATTATAATTCATTAAATATAGAAATCAGCTTTGGCTGAATGGCGGATTCTTCGTATTCCATCGCGGTTTGATAAGCAGCTTCGGCGACTGCATCACGCTCTGCCTGGGACAGCTGATCAAAAGCGATGAGCTGGTCTTTGAGCGCTTCGGCGTTGCCTGGTTCGAACAGCCAGCTGTTTTCGCCGGGCTGCACGTAATCTAAGATGCCGCCGA
The DNA here is from genome assembly GCF_024213455.1 of Domibacillus sp. A3M-37. Taxonomy (NCBI): domain Bacteria; kingdom Bacillati; phylum Bacillota; class Bacilli; order Caryophanales; family Bacillaceae; genus Domibacillus; species Domibacillus sp. A3M-37. Next base: position 696,329 of record NZ_JANAVL010000001.1, read on the forward strand.
TCGCACTGGCAATAATCGGCGTGCGGCACGCCATTGCTTCTAGTCCGACGAGGCCGAGGCTTTCGCCTTTGCGGGTTGTCGGGAAAACAAATGCGTCAATCGCATTGTACACATTGGCGAGACCTGATTGCTGCATGAGGCCGTAGTGAATGAGTACGTCTTCTAGTCCGAGTTCTGTGACAAGCTGTTTAAACGCTGCTTCGTCTTTACCGGCGCCCACTGCGATAAATTTCGTTTTGTGACCGGGATTTGCGTCATTGTACAGCTTAATGGCACGGACGTAGTGATCCCAGCCTTTGCCGACGTCCAGGCGTCCGACGTATCCAATGTAGCGGCAGGACGGATCAAGTTCAAGCTCCTTGATTGCCTGCGCTTTTTCTTTCGGATGAAAGACGGCTTTGTTGACACCGCCGGACGGGAAAACAGCGATCGGTGTATGAACGCCGTATTTTTCTTTTACGAGTGATTCGTAATAGTGGGACGGCGTAATAATGAGCGACGACTGCTCAAGCAATTGCTTTACGTACGGCTGATATTTTTCCTGGGATGGCACTTCAGGCACGACGTCACTTCCGTGTACATTTGTCACGATGCGGACTGACGGCTTCATTCTTTTTAGCATTAAGAGCGGCAGTGCATTGTGCGATGCATAATGAACGTAAATGGCGTCGTAATGGCCGGATAGCCCTTTACGCAGCAAATTTGAATAGTACGCGGCATAGCCGATTGCTTTCGCTGCTTTGGATGTCTTTTTTTCGAGCACGACACGGTCTACCTGAAAGCCGCCGTTCGTTAAAATGCGCTCGGTGTTTTGGACAAAGACGCCGTAGCTTGGAAATTGGGTGTTCGGGTACATGTTGGCGGCAAGCAAAATACGCTTCATTTCCGGTACTCCCGCAGCTTTTCTTCCATATAAGTAAGCAGACCTTCGCGAAGGTCTGGTCGCTGCAGCGCAAATTCGATCGTTGTTTCGACAAAGCCCTGCTTTTCACCGACGTCGTAGCGTTTTCCATCAATTTCATAGCCGTAAACGGACTGGATCGTGTTCAGCTTTTCAATCGCGTCGGTCAGCTGAATTTCGCCGCCCGCGCCCACTTCAAGATCGCTCAAGCAGCTGAAAATTTCCGGTGTGAAGATATAGCGGCCAATGATTGCCATGTTCGACGGTGCTGTGCCCTGCTTCGGTTTTTCAACGAATTTGTTTACTTTATAGCGGCGCCCAGCTTGTTCAGACGGATCGATGATGCCGTACCGGTGCGTTTCAGACGGCGGCACTTCCATGACGCCGATCACGGATGATTCGGTCGCTTCGTACTGCTCGATCATTTGCTTTAAGCACGGTTTTTCCGCCTGCACGATATCATCACCTAGAAGAACCGCAAACGGCTCATCGCCAATAAATTTACGCGCGGTCCAGACGGCATGTCCAAGACCAAGCGGCGCTTTTTGGCGGATGTAATGAATGTCGACGTCGCCGGAGTTTTTCACTTCCTGCAGCAGCTCGAATTTTTGCTTTTCTTCAAGCGTATGCTCCAAAAGAGGCGCGGAATCGAAATGGTCTTCGATGGCACGCTTGTCCTTGCCGGTGACGATAATGATGTCTTCAATGCCGGACGCGATCGCTTCGTCGACGATGTATTGAATCGTCGGCTTGTCAACGATCGGCAGCATTTCTTTCGGCATCGCTTTTGTTGCCGGCAGGAAGCGGGTGCCGAGACCCGCTGCCGGAATGATGGCTTTCCGTACTTTTTTCATGACACACCCTCCCCCTTAGTTTTTCGAATCGCCGAGCACGTACACGTCAAAGCCCGCCGCTTCCCATTTAGCGCGGTCGATGCAGTTTTTCGTGTCGATGACGACTTTGTCTTTCATATTCGAAATCGTTGCCGGGTCAAGCTCTTTAAATTTATTGTGGCTCGTTAAAATTAAAACCGCGGATGTGTCTTTTAATGCTTCTTCCTGTGACTGCGTCTGCTCGTCTATGTTGTTTTCCTTAATGTGCGGGTCAAAGGCACTTAACCGTACATTACGGCTGCGAAGCGCTTCAATGACGTCCATCGACGGGCTTTCACGCATGTCGTCGATGTTTCCTTTAAACGCAAGGCCAAATACTGCTACTTTCGGATCTTTAATGCCTTTTGCATCCAAAATACTTGCCGTCATTTGTGCTGTATAAGCCGGCATGCCGTCGTTTGTCTGGCGTGCAAGGTGAATCATTTTCGCTGTTTCAGGAGCCAGTTCCACTAAGAACCACGGATCAACTGCGATGCAGTGGCCGCCGACACCAGGGCCTGGCTCATGCACGTTGACACGCGGGTGGTAGTTTGCAAGCTTGATCGCTTCCCAAATGTTAACGCCGAGGCTGCCGGCAAGTTTTGCGAGCTCGTTCGCAAACGCGATGTTAATGTCGCGGTACGTATTTTCCATGACTTTGACAAGTTCTGCCGTTGTCGCATCGGTTTCATGCATCTGCCCTTCCACGAACGACTGATATAGTTCCGTTGTCAGGCGTGCGGATTCCGGCGTATGTCCGCCGATGATCCGGTCGTTAGAGACAAGCTCTTCAAATACGCGGCCCGGAATAACGCGTTCCGGTGAATGGGACACAAATAATTCGGTGCCGATTTCAAGGTTTGATTTCACAAGCTCCGGCAGCATCACGTCCTGCACGGTACGCGGCGGCACTGTTGATTCAAGAATAACGAGGTTGCCTTTTTCAAGATACGGTACAACTGATGCCGTCGCCTGGCGAACGTATTCCAGGTTTGCCGTTTTGTCCGGCATAATCGGGGACGGAACCGCAATAATAAACACATCTGCTTTTTGCGGTTTGGTGGAAACCGTGAACGCACCGGAATCAATCGCTTTATCAAGGCGCTCCTGCAGCCCGTTTTCTTCGATGTGCAATTGTTTTTCGCTAATTAAATTGACGGCTTTTTCATTCACGTCTACACCGTGTACAGAATGGCCGTGGTTTGCAAACATAACCGCTGTCGGAAGACCGATGTAGCCCAGACCGACAACACAGATTGATTTTTTCATGACAAATTATCTCCCTTTATTTAATAACACGCGTACTAAAAAGCGCGGTAAATTCATTTGGCGTTTAATCCGTTTCGGGTCAGACCCGAGCCGGTACAGCCATTCAAGTCCTGCTTTTCGAAATGCAGCCGGCGCCCGTTTGACCGTTCCTGAAAACACGTCAAAGCTGCCGCCGACGCCTTGAAACACAAGGACATTCGGCAAATTCGGCATATTACGCTGAATCCACAGCTCCTGCTTCGGACTGCCGAGCGCAACAAACAGCAGGTGCGCCCCGCTTTCGTGGATGCGGCGGACGAGTGCCTGCTCGTCTTGTTCATAGCCGTTCGTGTAGCCCGCGACGACGAGTCCCGGGTTTGTCGCTTTTATATTGTCGATCGCTTTTGTCACGACTTCTTCCTTCGCCCCGTAAAAATAAACCGGATGCTTATTTTCCGCGGCGAATTTCAGCAGCCGGGCCATCATATCGACGCCCGTTACCCGTGATGTAATGCGGCCTTTTTGTAATTTGGACGCAAGGAGGATGCCAACCCCGTCCGCAATTTGAAACGTGGACGAATTGATCAGCTGCTTTACCTGCTCGTTTTTGTTAGCGGCGATCACTTTTTCCGGATTGACCGCAATGATCGTGGATTGCTCCTGCTGCGCCATCCGTTCACGCAGCGAAGCGATAATTTGTTCATATGTTAAAGGCGAAACATCAACGCCAAGATACGTTTCCTTCATGCACACCAGCCTCTAATTCGTTTTCTTTCAATTTTCTTAGTATAGCAGATTTTTGGAAAGGGTGCATACTGTTGAATGGACCGGTTTTTTTGTGGATGGACCGGATAATCTAGGTCAATGAACGGATTATGATTGGATGGACCGGATTACAGAGGAAAACGATCGAATTAATTGAAATCCGGTCGTTTGGTGGGGCAATCCGGTCCATTTCGTGTTTTTTCGGCAGATACGCATTGTTATCCGGTCGATTATTTACTTTTTCGGTTCACCCATTCCTCTTATTCCCACTTCCAATTTTCCGGCAGAGTGTATATTCTTCCTTTTGTTCCTCCATTATGTCCGACAGACCATTTTTGGAGCAGCTTTTTTGCTGTTGTTTCAGATTCGATACCGGTGAAAGAACGAATTTGCTTATTGCTTGCTTTGACGCCAAACAATTTTACGTAGTCTTTCAATGCAGGCAGGTGGGGGTTATTTAATGTCGCTGTGCATGAATGGCATATCCATGTTTTCTTTTGTTTTTTAACTGACCAGTTTCCGCACATCATACATTGAATGCCCTTTTGAAGATGATGCAGTTGAACATTGAACCGTTCCATAATATTGGGATCATAGGGCCGGTGGTTTTGCTGCAGCCTATCAGCCAGCTGATGGACTTCTTTTCCCGTTAAAACAGGAGATTTTCCGCGAAGAAATTCGTCAACTTTAGAAGGGATTTCCGGAGCAAAAAGCAAGTAGTTTCGATCAGGGGAATCTTCCGGCAGAAGTGTAACGTGGACATTTGGATGAGTGAGCACGACAGCAGGCATAATGGGAACCGGATGATCAAGCCATTGTTCCAGTCCTGCTTTATGCCGATGAACTTGAGTAATGGGATCGTCAAAATTATCTGATCCACGGATAAGCTGCCTTGAATGCCGATTGAATAGAAGCTTGCCGTGAATGTGTTTCGCTTCGAGAATGATGATGAGTGAGCGGGTAATAACGATTGTGTCCATTTGAAAGTGCGTGTAGCCGCTTGGAAATGGAAGGCGGATATCGTGGAGAGTTCTGACAGGACCGGTTATTTCAGATAAATAATAAAATATACGCCGCTCCCCCTCCAACCCTGCGGCACATTTAGTTAATTCTTCTTTCACTTCTTTTGACGGATGAATCAGCCGGCGGTTCAGCGTTTCCAGTTTTGCATGGAGGATGGATTTTCTCACATGATCGACTCCTTTCACTATGAACATACGACTCTTCACAAAAAAATCCTGCTAAAACAAAAAATTCCGCTTAAATGGACCAGATTTTTTGCACATGGACCGGATTCACTCGATGAACGACCGAATTAACGAGAATCCGGTCATTAAGAAGAGTAACCCGGTCCATTCTGAATTTTTCCGGCAGCTGAGGGGAACTTTTCGGTCGATCTCAAATTAATCCGGTCGATGCCGCTCTGCGCTTCAATTAACATTTTACTCTATCCGCCACAAGTGATAGAATTTTACAAGATATACTCTTGAGGAGGAAGAACCTTTGAAAATTGTGATTTCCGGCTTCTATGGCCTTGGCAATACGGGCGATGAAGCGATTTTGAAGTCGATTGTCGATAATTTGCGCACGGAGCTCGACAATCCTGATATTACGGTGTTTTCGTTATCACCGGACAAAACAGCAAACGAACATAACGTGAAGTCGTTTTACCGCGGCTGGCGTCATGACAATAAAGAAAAAGTAAAAGCTCTTCGCAAAGCGGATCTGCTTATTTCCGGCGGCGGCGGTTTGCTTCAGGATTCGTATCCGACGAAGTTTTTATTCGGCCCGCTTCCTTATTATTTACTCATTGTGTTTTTGGCAAAGCTTTGCGGGGCAAAAGTCATGTTTTTCTCACAAGGAATTGGCCCGGTCACATCGACGTGGGGCAAAACTTTGATGAAGGTATTCGCGAACATGGCTGATTTCGTCACGGTGCGCGACCAGTATTCAAAAGATTACCTTCATTCCTTAGGCGTCAATCGCCCGGAATCGGTTGTAACAGCGGACATCGTATTTGCATTTCAGTCGAAGGAAGAAGACATCGCATACAACTCTCTTCCATTAAAAGGCGACGAGAAAATTGTGGCAGTGACAGTACGTCCTTGGTTTGATCATCCGGATTACATTGAAAAAATGGCGTATGTGCTTGATGAACTGATTGAGCGCCGCGGCGTGACACCGGTTTTTGTGCCGATGGAAGGAAAATATGATGTGCCGGCTTCAAATGATGTACTGGCGAAAATGAAGCATGCGGATAAAACGATGATGCTCGGCTCGGACTTTTCGCCGGAAGAATTTTTAAACTTTATCCGCCGCTCGGATTTAACGTTCGGCCTGCGTTTGCACGCGCTTATTTTCGCTGCGCTATCGAACGTGCCGCACCTCGGCCTCAGCTATGATAAAAAAGTGGAAAGCTTCCTGAAGCGGTCCGGCATGTGGGATTATTCATTCCGCCTTGGTGAAATTGACCAGGAAAAGATGCTGGAGAACGCCCTTTATCTGCTTGACCATAAAGAAGAAGCGCAAGGCGTCATGGCGCCAAATGTGGCGGAACTGCGCCGCGAGGCATTGCGGAATTTGGATTTATTAAAAGAAAAGTTCGGATCATAAAAGGAGATAAACAACGTGAAAATATTACTTGCTACTTCGTATGATTACCCGCATCTTGGCGGCTTATCGACGCATATGGCGACGCTGAAAATCGGTCTTGAAGCACGCGGCCACGAGGTGGATACATTGTCATTCAGCGACGTGCCGAAATGGAAGCGTGATTTCATCGCACGCGGCCCATCATTTGTATTAAATAAAGCATCACTCGGCGCCGGTTACGTGTGGACTTTGCAGCGCCGCCAGGCTTTTTTGGAAGAAATGCTGAAAAGCCCGGACTGTCCAAAGTATGACATCGTCAACGCGCAGGATGTGTTTGCGACGCTCGCTTCGATCAAAGCTGGACTCCCAACAGTGACAACGGTTCATGGTTATTTGACGTATGAAGGGATTTCCAAAGGTTCTGTGGCAGAAGGGTCGAAACACGCGGAAAAATTAATGGCGGTGGAACGCGACGGCTACCGGAAAACACGTGCGGTCATTACTGTGGATACACGTATTAAAAATTATGTGAAAAAAGAAGCCGGCATTGACGGCACCGCGATCCGCAACTTTATTAATGTCGATGACTTTAAGCCGGATTCAGAAAACAAAGCGGCATACCGCAAGAAGCACGGTGTCGATGCCGAAGCACCTGTTTTCTTTGTCCCGCGCCGCTTAACGAAGAAAAACGGCGTCATTTACCCGATTCTATCGTTTCCGGCTGTACTTGAGAAATACCCGAACGCGCAGCTTATTTTTGCCGGAACGGGCGAAGCGATGGATGAAATGAAAAAATTGATCGCAGAACGCGGCATTGGGAATAATGTGCATCTATTAGGTGCTGTTGAGCATAGTGTCATTAAGGAATATTATGCACTGGCAGACGTTGTTTTGGTCCCAAGTGTCTTTTCTGCAGGTGTGGAAGAAGCGACCTCGATTTCCGCTTTGGAAGCCATGGGCTCCGGTTCTCCTTTGATCGCTTGTGCTGTCGGCGGATTAAAAGAAATCGTCAATCACGGTGTCGATGGATTGCTCGTGGAAGAAAAAAGTGTAGAGGAATTGTCTGACGCGATGATTGAATTGCTCGATCACCCGGAAAAAGGCGTGCAATACGCCGAGGCTGCCCGGAAAAAAATCGAAAACGAATACTCTCATACTGCTGCGGCGGAAAAATATGAATCTATTTATAAAGCTTCCCTTTGAGGGGAAGCTTTTTTTGTTAAGATCCACATAATGTGATAGAAATAATATTTTTGGAAATGACGCACTTTTTATGGAGAACGGCGCGATTCTCATCTATCTGGTCGCGTTTTGGCTGGCCTGACGTTTCTCTTAAAGAAGATCTTGAACGGACAGCAGGCATTAGCGTTACGCTTGAGAACAATGCCAATTTATGTTCATTTGCGGAACATGTCTATCAGCATAGTGAAGAAAAGCTGTTCCGGATTCATTCGCGGGGCAGCTTTTTCTATGGGAAAGAGGCTGTTCTGGGCCGGTATTTTTCGTTTTGGGGCGGTATCTGGAGTGCTTGGGCTGGTATATGTTTTTTCCGCCCCAGGCGTCCATAATACCGCCCCAAATTCAGTTTTTCCGCCCCAAACTACTCCCATTTCCACTCTTCCGGGAGCTGATAGACTCTTCCTTTTGCCTCTCCTTCTTTTTTTACTGCCCACTTTCCTAACAATTTTTTTGCAGTAGATTTAAAAAGATGCCGCATCCGAGGCAAATCCATCTTCGCTTCACTCGCTTGACCAGCCAGCAATGGCAGGATTCACAGTGGATACCGGTTTGCAGGTGCTCCGGCTGGACGTTAAATTTTTTCATAATATCCGGGTCATGAGGTTGATGGCACCGTTCAAGCTTATTAGCCAGCTGATAGACTTCTTGTTTTGTTAAAATAATTTTTTTCTCCTGATGAAACTCATCTACTTTAGCTGGAATCTCTTGAGCGTACATAATGAGTGATTGGTCGAAGGTATCTGGCGGAGTCATTTCCATGCGGACATTCGGGTGAGTAAGTGCGATGGCAGCCATAATTGGGATCGGGCGGTCCAGCCAATGTTCAAGCCCACGCTTATGGCGGAGCACTTGAGTTATCGGATCATCAAATGTGACATTGCCTCTTCTAAGCTGTCTTGTCACACGGTCAAAAATAAGGTGGCCGCTAAAATGTTTAGCGTCAATGATGATAATCATATGCTGGGTAATCACGACCGTATCCATTTGAAAATGAGTATAGCCGGTGGAAAACGGGAGGCGTATATCATGAAGAACCCTGATCGCACCTTCAATTTCTGATAAGTAATATAGCAGCTTGCGTTCCCATTCAAAGCCGGCTTCGCATCGTGCCAGTTCTTCTTTTACTTCTTTCCTCGGTATAATGCGACGTTTATTAAGTGACGTTAATTTCGTATGCAGGATTGACTTTTTCACGGACCTCTCCCCTTTCACTCCCAGCATACAATGTTTCCCTTTAAAAATCTTATTACTTGGTTAAAATTTACACTTTCTTCACAAAAAATCACTCGCTTGGGGCGTTATTTTTCATTTATGGGCGGTTTCCGTGGTGCTTGGGCCGGTATATGTTTTTTCCGCCCCAAACGTCCATAATACCGCCCCAAATTCAGTTTTTCCGCCCCAAGCAATAAAAAAATCCCGCCGAGGACTTCCTCAGCGGGATCATCACAACTTATTTCATCCACTCTGTGTGGAATGTGCCTTCTTTGTCAATACGCTTGTACGTGTGCGCGCCGAAGTAGTCACGCTGCGCCTGGATCAGGTTTGCAGGCAGTGTTTCAGTGCGGTAGCTGTCGTAGTACGCAATTGCGCTTGCGAATGATGGAACCGGGATGCCCGTTTCGATCGCAAGGGAAACGACTTTACGAAGCGATGTTTGGTAATTTTGAACGATGTCTTTAAAATAGCCATCGAGCAATAAGTTTGGAAGCGCTGGATTTTGATCAAACGCTTCTTTAATTTTTTGTAAAAATTGCGCACGGATGATGCAGCCGCCGCGGAAAATCATCGCGATGTCGCCGTAGCGAAGGTCCCAGCCGTACTCTTCAGATGCAGCTTTCATTTGTGCAAAGCCTTGTGCGTATGAGCAGATTTTGCTCATGTATAATGCTTGGCGGACAGCTTCGATCAAGTCTTTCTTTTGATCTTCGCTTACCTCGGCAGCAGAAGGACCGCTTAGCTGCTTGCTTGCTTCGATACGCTCGTCTTTCAACGCGGAAATAAAACGCGCGAATACAGATTCCGTAATGATTGGAAGCGGCACGCCAAGGTCAAGCGCGTTTTGGCTCGTCCATTTGCCTGTTCCTTTTTGGCCGGCTGCGTCTAAAATGAGGTCAACAAGCGGCTTGCCTGTTTCGTCGTCTTTTTTCGTGAAAATATCCGCTGTGATTTCGATCAGGTAGCTGTCAAGCTCGCCTTTGTTCCACTCAGCAAATGTTTCTGCCAGCTCATCTGTTGACAAACCGATCACGTTTTTCAGGATAAAATAAGCTTCAGCAATCAGCTGCATATCGCCGTACTCGATGCCGTTGTGCACCATTTTCACGTAGTGTCCCGCACCATCTGGACCGATATACGTTGTGCATGCTTCGCCGTCTACTTTCGCAGCGATCGCTTCAAAAATCGGACGCACGAGTTCAAAGGCTTCGCGCTGGCCGCCCGGCATGATAGAAGGTCCTTTAAGCGCGCCTTCTTCCCCGCCGGATACGCCCGTTCCAACAAAATTCAAGCCAAGACCAGCAAGTTCCTTATTACGGCGAACCGTGTCCTGGAAGAACGTGTTTCCGCCATCGATAATGATGTCGCCTTTATCAAGATGCGGTTTCAATGAATCAATTGTTGCATCTGTTGCCGCACCTGCTTTAACCATCAGCAAAATTTTGCGCGGTTTTTCAAGTGAGTTTACAAATTCTTCAACGCTGTACGCGCCCTTGAAGTTTTTCCCTTTTGCTTCTTCTTGTAAAAAAGCAGTTGTTTTATCCGCGGACCGGTTAAATACCGCCACAGAGTATCCTCTGCTTTCGATGTTAAGCGCGAGGTTTTTGCCCATAACGGCCAAACCGACGACGCCAATTTGTTGTTGTGTCATAAATGATTCCACCCTTTCTTTTTTTCCCCTTAATTAAGCATTATAGCGAAAGTTATTTTGAATTTAAATACTGTTCTTTACTTTCAATCAATTTCTGCAAAATAGGACTCGGGTTCCCACCTAGTTCTTTCCAGCTTTTTTCGTGGCGGCGCAGGTCGTAAAGCGTCAATAATTCGTAGTCACCGCCATCAAATGAACCATCACGGTTAATCTGGTACCAAAGGTCGCCATTTGGCCGGATCCATTTATCGCCAGTTGATTCAACGGCCTGGCGAATGTCGCGTGCGGCAAACAAATACTTTTTATTTTTCGTTTCGTTATATGCTTTGATAAACATATTCGCTTCGCCAAGCGCGTGGTTCAGCGACGCGTGAATAAACTGCTTGCCTTGCTGCGGCGAATAATAATCAGCCGGGTAATAACCGTTTTCGGCCGGGACGATATTGTCAATACTGATTAAATTCAGCAGATAATCGCTGTACTCAATGAGTGCCGCCTCCAGCTCCGGTACTCCGAGTTCTTTTCCAATCCGGTGCAAATAAAGCGCAATGAGCTCGTTATGGCGCGTATCAACGTACGGCGCGGTAATGTCATATTTTTGCTTCAGCCACGTACTTGTAAATTCCGTTTTCCAAATAACGTCTTCGCGGGACTCGCGATATACCCATAAATTAGCAGCAGATTGTACAGTTAAATTATAAAAATAACGGTCTTGATACTTGAAGAAACGATCAACCGCTTCTTTTTCAATCATTGTGCCGAGATAGCGGCCGTAGCCGTCTTTTGTAAACGGCTCGACTGACCACGGAAGCTTTTTCATCGGACCATCGACTGTAAACCAGTTGTTTACTTCTTTATAGTTTTCTTTTTGAAAGGTAATCCACTCATTCAAGTGATTCGTCTCATTGAAAAGCGGCTTTTCAGCCAGTAAAAACCATTGCTCTGTCATTTGATCACGTTCAGACGTTAACTCAAACTCAACACCTTTTTGTGTATGGGTAACTGTATCATTTTCAGCGAGCAATTCTCGAATCGTACTTTCCCGCCCGCTTCCATACAATTCAGTGAGTGTTTTTGATGTAAACGAATGGCTCATGACGATTTCATTCATAAATTGATGATTTTTTGTGTAGCGGAATAATCCGACAGGCGGTTTTGTTGGATCAATACCTGTTACTTTATTGTGATCTCGCTCCGGCATGTCTTTCGCCCAGTCAATCACATAATAATCATCTGCATCCTCCATTGCAACGGTACCTTTGAGTGTTCCTTTTCCCTCAAGGCGCATCATCACAAACCGGTCGCCGTTGTTCAGCTTCCGCACATTAACGGTCACATTCGCTGAACCAGCGTCAAGTTCGTATACCGTGTCTTTATACAGAGAATCAAGCCCGTCAGGTTGAAATTCACGCTTCAAACCAAGACCTTCTGCTTCTAAAAGAAGGATCCGGCTGCCTAGCGAGATTTCCGTCGCGTTCGCTGCCGGCTCCGCCTCACTGCCCGCTGTACAGCCTGCCATCACCATCGTCAAAAACAGAAGGAGGAAGGCTTTTTTCACGATAATGCTCCTTTGTTGCGTTTCACGATGCTTTGCAGCTTGCGAAACCCTTCCTTGTAAAAAAGAAACAAGCCGATTACATAAAGCACGACACCAGTCGGGACAAGAACCGCCAGCTGCCAAAGCGAATACAGCTCTTCAACAAACGGACGCATAAAATAAAGCGGCACTGCCATAAACGCCGTTACAATGGCGGTCCGGAGCAGCAGCCCGACCAATCGAGCAGGTTCTGATTTGTCAAAATCTTTGTAAACAAAAATCGTACACGCTGTTAAATAATAAAGGGAGACAATGGACGTTGTGAGCGCTAAGCCCGGATAGCTGAATGGTCCGATAAACAGCCAGTTAAGCAGTACGTTGATCGCAATGGTAAACACGCTGATCCGAAAAACAGTTTTTGTTTTCCCTTGTGCATACAGTGCTTTTGCGACAATATACTGCATCCCCTGCGTCACGATTGTTGGCAAATAAAAAACGAGTGCGACATACGTATTATGCGTATCTTCGGCGGTGAATTTCCCGCGTTCAAAAATAAATGACAGCACTTCTTCACCGACAATCCAAAGTCCAGCTGCAATAGGAGCGAGTGTGAGCAAAGAAATTTGCATGCCGCTGAAAAATGTATTTTGAAAACGCGGCCGGTCGGTGATTTGTTCTGCAAGCAGTGTAAAAATAATAACCGCAATCGTTGTCGCATAAATTGTATGTGGAATGGATGACAGCAGCTGCGCATTATTTAAATACGTAACTGGTCCTTCCCCAATACCGGATGCAAATCCTTTATTAACGAACACATTAATTTGCCCGACAACCGAGCTGAGAATCGCCGGAGCAAGCAAAATAAGAAACGAATGCTGAAATTCTTTATCACCAGACAAGACCGGCTTCCACCGGTAATCCGTTTTAAACAAGTAAAAAAACTGCACAAAAATACCGAAAATCGTTCCGACAATAAACCCGTAAGCGAGACTCGCAATGCCCCACTGCTCAGAAAAAAGAAGCGCAAATGATACACCAAAAAGGGTTTGCAAAAGTTTGGCGACTTGGGATGGGACAAAAATGCGCCGCCCTTGCAAATATGAATCTAAAATACTCGTTAATGCGATGAACGACATAAATACGAAGAAAAATCGCGTAATAGAAATAGCGGTCTCCGCCGTTGCATCTGTCATATTTCCGTAAATAATCGGGACGAACCAAGGCGCAAATAAATAACCCGAAAGAGAGATTAATATAAATAGAAGAAACGTGACATTCATAATGGCACTGGCTGTCCGGTCGGTCCGCTCCGGATCGTTCTGCCTGTTCTTCACATAAAGCGGCAAAAAGACGTTATTAAAGCCTCCGGCTATCATTGCAATAGCCAATGTAATAAATGAAAAAGCAAGTAAATAGCCATCGGTCTCGCTGCTGACGCCGAACTTATACGCCATAATGCTTTCCCGGACAAAGCCAGATAATTTAACGATAAGTGCAAATATGGCGAGCCACAGCGCTGTTTTTTTCAAAGACATAGTTGTCGTACACCCCAGTTTTTATTTAAATTCCCCTGTTTATCTTACCTTATTTGCCTCCTTCATGCGAGAATCCGTCAGAAAGAGTCCAAAAGAAACACTGTAAGATAAGCTGACAAAATCACACATTCTTTTTCTTTTATGTTTTATATTAAAGATACATTAAAAATACATCTTCATTTTGAAAGGAGTTTTTTAAATGAATATTTTCAATTTCTTTTACGGATTCTTAGCCAATGGCGATGCTGATAAAGAGGTTGCATACAATTTGACGGATTCATTTACAGGTATTGAGTCTTACTGGATGCCCTCATCTAAATAATTTGAATAAATGAAAGAGGCTGTCCTATAAGTCAGGAATAACTGACATTTGTAGGATGGCCTCTTTTTTGTTATAAAGATAAATGCTGGAATCGGCCGAAAAAACGGGAAATAGACCGGAATAGGGCGCGCAATGACCGGATTTTCTTTTTTCCGGCCGTAGCGCTCTACAATCCGGTCCATTTAAAAAAATCCGTCCATTCCTAGGCCTATTTCGGTCATTTATCAAAAAATCCGGTCTTTCAACTATATCGAGCCTTTGTTTTTACTTCGCAATTAGCAGTTTATTAATATATTGACTATAAATATAGCCTTCCGCCTGTGTCTGAACGTCTGATACCACTTGTGCCCATTCTCCGTCTTTCAAGATTGTAACAGGCATTCTGCTTAATGAATACGTGTATAAAGGGCTGCCGTTTGGACTCGTGCGAACGTTTAAATCAGTTGTGCTTGTGAAGCCCAGTGTGTATTGCTTAGCAAAGTCCTTGCCGCCAAGCCCTTGATCGACCGTGTACATATGTCCCGCGAGTTTCGCTCCCCAGTTTGGATCAGAAGCATATTTTACATTCATGCCATTTGATTTATTTCCCGGGACCGAACCGTTAGAGCGCCAATGGTTTGGCAGAAAATACCCTTCACTTATATACTGCTTGGCTAAAGTCGTGACACCTTCCTCTACAGAAGCAAATGTCGTCCCCGTATTTGTCTTACTATCAAACACACCAATCCCAAATAAGTTGTTTAAATACTGTGCTTTGGGACTCACGCCATAGTCACTTTCATGAATAGCCATACTAACAATCAACAGCGCACTTACATTAAACTGGCTTTCTACTTTTTTCGCGATCGTACCCAAGCCTAGTAATTTACTTTTTGTCGTAGCATTTGAATACTTTGACGGATACGCAGCCTGGCGCTCAGCCAGTACATTTTTAATGTAGTTATCAAGCTCTGCTGCTGTGTAGCCCGTTTTCACACGGCCGGATAAAAATTGAAAGTATTGATATTCTCGGCCAACTTGCTGCCCATTGGCATTATAAAACGAATAGCCATCCCAGCTGTAATACTTGGAACCTGCACGCATAAATGACGGGGCAGGTCCTGCTGTGTATGAGGCCATCTGATTGGTATCAACATTATAAATATGGTGAACAAGCAGCTCGTTTGAAACAGAGTAATAGCTTCGTCCTTCTGCCCCTTCAAACGGAACAAGAAGTGCGTCTGCTTGTTTCATATAATAATAATCTCCACCGAGATAGACTTTCACATAAGAATCTGTTGACGTAATGTACTGTAGTTCAGTTGGAATACCGCTGCTCCCAGTTGCAGAAGCAGTTACGTACGTTTTTGCATTTTTCAGTGCTTCGTCCATATAAAGATCAACAGTTGCATTATTGCTTAAAGGCTTTGCAAAGACAATACCTGCGTAATCCTTCATATAAACAATTTTTCCGTCTTTTGTCAAAAGCTCTGCACCGCTTTTCGTCATGGCCTGTTTTGCTAGCTCAAATGATTCATATTGCACCGGTGAAAGCGTCACACTGCCTTCACTATCCACATTGGCTGCTTGATACGGTTTGACCGGTGGTTCCGGCAGATCCCCTTCCAGCAGGCGGTAAATAAAAGCGGCTGCCTGGTCACGACGAGCGTTGTCATCCGGACCAAATCGCCCATCTGTGTACCCGGAAATAATACCGAGATTGACGCTTTTGCCAATGGCAATACGGTGCGCCGAACTAACCCCTTCAATATCAGTAAAAACAGGGGCGATATAAGCCGCTTCTTTTCCTAAATAATGAAGGGCATTATTAATCATAAGCGCCATATCTTTTCGGATAATTGTCTGTTTCGGTGAGAAGTTGCCATTCGAACCGCCGTTCACGATGCCTGCTGCCGCGGCAGCATTAACATATGGAGCGAGTTTGCTAGATGACGAGACATCCTTAAACACGGCCGGTCCCTCCGGCAATTCAAGCGCACGCGCCAAAAATGTCGCGAACTCTTCACGTGTTACACTATTTCCAGGCTTGTATGTACCGTCTTCATATCCGCTCATCACACCAGCGGCAATGATCGCGCGAAGCTCTTTTTCGAGTGTGATGCCTGTTACATCGTCCATGGCATGTACGGTGTTGTTTAGCGATGGCAGAAGTGGGAATAATAAAACAAGCGCCATCACGATTGAAACTGCTTTTTTCATCCTAGATTGAAACTCCCTTCAATTGTTGGTGGCCTGCATTTGGAACTATTTCTAGTATATAGAAAAAACAGCCCCGGGGTAAGGGTCCGGGACTGATTCTTTTCTTCTTATTGAGCATTCATAGCGTTGTAGATTGCCACTGTAAATGCTTCGCGTGTTGCGTTGTGTGTTCCATAGAACTTTCCGCCTTTGAAAAGGCCTGTTTTATCAATCGATGCCATTGTCACAATACCTTCATACGCCCAGTGATCTGCACGAATATCAGAGTATCCAACACTTGCAGCAGCGGTTTGTGACATTTTCAATTCAAATGCACGCTGCATGATGGATGCCATTTCGTTACGCGTCATTTCTTCTTCTGGACGGAACGTTTTATCGTCAAATCCGTTGATGATGCCTGCTTCACGAATCGCTGCAATATCATAAGCAAAACGATAAGACTTTGGTACATCTTTAAAGTGACTCATGACTTCCGGTTTCAATCCGAGTACACGATTTAAAATCGCTGCTGCCTGTCCGCGTGTCACTTTTGCTTCCGGACGGAATGTATAATCATCAAAACCATTAATAACTTCTTTATCTGTTAGTGTTTTAATTGCTGCGTATGTTGTTTCTGATTTTGCTACGTCTGTGAACCAATCAGGTACAACGGGCTCTTTTACAACGCGTTTCGAGCCTGCGTATTTCGGTCCCCAGTAAGAGTTGTTAAGGGAGACAAGCGCAATACCCTCACTCGAAGTTGCGTTTAACACCATATTTCCACCAGCATATACACCTACATGCGAAATGCCTGCTTTATATGTATTGGCGAAGAAAACAAGATCCCCTGGCTGCAAGCTGCTTTTTGAAACGGCTGTGCCGACTTTATACTGCTGTTCTGCTGTTCTTGGCAGTGAAACGTTCGCTGCATTTTTATAAATATATTGTGTGAATCCGGAACAATCAAATCCGTGTGGTGTTGTTCCACCAAAGACGTAAGGGACACCCATAAACTTTTTGCCATAAGTCACGATCGATTCTCCGACAGACGCCGCTTCCGTTTTTAACGATGTTAGCGGGGACAGAGTCAAAAGCATGACTGCAGCAATTAAAGCTGTTATTGCTTTTTTACAACTGTTCACCATAAACCTCCCAGTTTCTCTTTGTCTCTAAAGACCAAAGGCTAACTTGCACCGCGTCCTGCGGAAACGCCTTCGTGACCTGCATCCTGCAAGCCTCTCTTTTTCTCACTTATGTAAGTGTATCAAATTTAAACCCAAAATTAGGTTACGTTTCTATTACATTCTAATATCCATCCACAACATTGATAGAGTAGGGATTATATTTGATTTTAATCCAAAAATTGTTATTTATCGCTTATAGGAAACGTTTTTTTCTTTCAATTTCTACATTCATGTAATATTGACATCTTTATGAAATAAAACTGAAAATTCTAGTTAATGAAAAAGATGTCAGCTGGAATGACCTCGCTGACGCCTCAGAGTGTAGACAAATAAAACTTTTTGTCCGCACATCTGTTTTTTCTTATACACCCTTGTTCTTTGGTTATGGCGGTTTATGGCGTTCTGATTGGAGCCGACATGCGGCGGGCTCGCGACTTCGCGTTCCGCGGGCAGGCGCTGAGCTCGTTTCCGTCGCTACGCTCCTCTACCGATCTCACCTGGCCAGCTAGTCCCGCAGGGTCCCGCAGGAGTCTTCATCGCGAGCCCGCCGCCGCTGTTTCTATAAGAGCAGCGCATGAAAGAGCCGGTTCATGCGAACATACTCCGCTGTCGGCAGCGCCGAAGCGGGACCGTTACGATGCCCACTCGTTTTTCGCGAATAAAAGCCAGCCAAAAAACGGCACGAAAGTTCGCTGCTCTTCCAAAAAACGGGGTGAAGCAAAAAGGGCGCAGACTCCTGCGGGAACAGCGGTGAACGTGAGACCCCGCAGGAGCGGGAGCGACGAGGAGGCTCATGCACTGCCCGCGGAAAGCGGAGTCCTTTTTGCTTCACCTATCGGCCCCTTCAAAAAAAGACTGACGACTTTGTCGACAGTCTGAGGCGTCAGCGAAAATGATCCGCTGACGCCTTTTTCTATTTATCTTAATTCTTTGTTCAATACTCGTGCCAGGAATGTGGCAAATTGTGCTCTGTTCATATGCGTATGCGGACGGAATGTTCCATCTTCATATCCGCCGGCAATACCCGCTGCTGTAACTCCGTTTATATATTCATAGCCAGCAATGTTTGCTGTAATATCTTTCAGTTCGCTTTTTGCGGCTGTTTCAATCTGATAGGCTTTTGAAATTAAAATCGCCATCTCTGCGCGTGTCACAAGTTGGGCCGGCCGGAACGTTCCATCTCCGAATCCATTCGTAATGCCGGCATCTGCTAAACTTTGAATATAGCCGGAAGAGCTTACGTTTACGGTTACATCTTTAAAGGTTGTTGCACGCTGTGTGCCATTCAACCCGAGTGATTGCCCAATTAAAATCGCTGCTTCTCCGCGTGTAATATTCGTTTCCGGACGAATCGTTCCATCCTCAAATCCAGTCATAACCGCCTCATGATACAGGTACGTTATGTAACGGTCGTACCATTTCGTTGAACGCAAGTCACTTATTTTTGGTGCAGTGGTTGTCGCTTTTAATGTTGTGAACAACACTTCATCTTCTACGCCATTTACAACCGGGTGAAAATAATAGGCGACCGTTCCGGCTGATGCATAGTCTGTCCATTCGTCAGCTGTTTCACTTTTGCCAATTAATGTGTCACCGCGATATACGTTATACGCACCGAACCTGTCTGTAAGATCGCTTGTGTCCACCGTCAGTTTTCCTTTATTATCGGTTGTATAAGGAAGTTCGATTCCATGATTAATTGGATTTTTATCTACTTGAACGAGCCCGTATCCGAAGTAACTGTCCCGTCCTGCTGCACCTAAATCTTTTGCGTTTTTTTGCAAAAGAGCACGAATTTGAACGTTCGTCATTTCCGGGTATTTTTCCTTATACAATGCCGCGATTCCCGAAACGTAAGGCGCAGCCATTGACGTGCCGCTTGATGTCGTATAATCGGAATCCGGATATGTGCTGTATACTTTTACACCCGGTGCTGTTAATTCTACTTCTTTCCCAAGAGAAGAAAGCGGATCAATTTTGTCATTTTGGTCAATAGATGAAACCGCAATGACGCTGTCAAACTTTGCCGGATACTCAACGGAAGAGTCACTTCCTGAAACTGGAGGACCTGTGTTTCCTGCAGCGCCTACAATTAAAATGCCGGAATCATATGCTTTTTTCATAATCGTTTCAAGCGCTGTTTCGTAAATAGGCGTTGTAATGCTGACATTTAAGATATCGACTTTTTGCCGCATTGCCCATTCCACACCTGCAATCATCGTACTGGTTGTTCCATAGCCTAATTCATTCAGCACTTTAATGGCATACAGGCTTGAGGATGGCGCCACTCCAACGGTACCGAATGTATTATTGTTTGCTGCAATAATACCAGCAACATGTGTGCCGTGTCCCGAATCGTCGTTGTATGAATTCGGGCAGCCGGCAGGATCAACAATTGTCATTAAACAAATTCCACCTACGACACGTTTTTGTAAGTCTGGATGCCGTGAATCGATACCCGAATCTAAAACACCAATTTTCACACCTGCACCGCTTAATGAAGCCGGCAACAAATTTTTCATCCCGACTTTTTCATAGCCGTAAGGAATCGTCTGTGCAGATGACTGGACTGGCGTATCATACGCAATGGATTCAACATCCGGTGCCATTTGAAGCGCTTTTTTCTGCGTATCTGTTATTGTGATGGACGCAGCCGGAATTTCTTGAAATATGTAGTCGATCGATTCCGAATATTGTTCCAGCAGTTCGCTGTCGACTCTCTTTTCAAACATAATTACCGCCTGTCTGCCGTCCGCTGTATTTGCTTCTGACGACGACGGAGTATAGAAGAAAAGAAAAATAGCTATGAAAAATAATGTGAAAAGTTTGGCAGCATTCATATGTCGGTCACCTCTTTCTTCTGACTAAAAAAATAAGAGAGGCCCTGTTTGGGGTCCCCTCTTTATTGTACACGGCATGTATTGAATATTCTATTTATATATTGACCTATTTTGCAACGTTATAAAGCGAGTTTACATCATAGCCTTTTGCTTTATAATAGTCCAAAATACCGTAATAGATTGCTTTTGACATTGAATTCAGCCAGTAATCTGATTTCAATTTATCATTATCGCCTTTATTGGTAATAAAGCCGAGTTCAAGCAATGCAGATGGTACTGTGTTGTTTTTCAGCACATAATAGCCAGCTTGTTTAACGCCACGATCCTTCAAATCCCATGCTGCAATCATACGATCTTGAATCTTCGCTGCAAGCAGCTTGCTGTCTGCCGCATTTTGGCTGTTTGCTGCAGCCGAATAAAATGTTTCAGTCCCCGATGCACTTGCGGAAGCTGCATTGGCATGAATGCTGACAAAAACATTTCCATTATTGCGCTTTGCAAAAGCGGCACGATCCGCCAATGTAATAAATGTGTCTGTTGAACGTGTCATTTTCACATTAAAAGGCGTCTGCTTTAACAAGTTGTTTACTTTCAATCCTGTTTTAAGCACAACGCTCTTTTCTTGCAAGCCAAAGCCGCTCGCACCTGGATCGCTGCCCCCATGACCAGGGTCAAGAATAATTGTCTGGTTTGTCAGACGCGGATCTGCTGTGGAGACCGGCGGCTTTGTTGCACTGACTGTTTCTGTGCTGCGCAAGTAGGATGAGTTAACAAAACCAATTGTTGTGCCAGAGCGGATATACGTCCAGCTGCCAACTGAATGAGCGGCTGCTACGCGTGCATCTTTGGCAATTTTGCCTTTTGATGCATATGCTGTGGATGGGCCCGAACGAACATTAAGGTCGCCTGTATTACTCCACATCGTCGTTTTAAATTCATCTGTTTGAATCGTACGGAATGTCGGTGCAATTGCCCGGGCAAGGAAAACTGCAAAGTCCGCCCGTTTGATCATTTGATCCGAACCGAATGAACCGTCTGCTACACCGTTTGCAATGCCGCGTGATGTTAACGCTTTTGCTGCGCCGGATAATGTGCCGCCGAATGAATAGCCAAAGGCTTTTGACAGCATGACAGCCATTTCCCCGCGGGATACTTCTTTATATGGTAAAAACCGTCCGCCATCATATCCGGAAAGAACGCCTTTTTCTACAGCAGACTGTATGTAGCCTGAAGCGAAATTGCCTGAACCTACATCGACAAATTTTGTTGTCCGTTTCGTTCCGTCAAGCTGAAGCGCACGACCGATAAAAGCGGCTGCTTCTGCTCGTGTCACAGTTTTATCCGAACCAAAAATCGTCGCTGAAGACCCGTTGGCAATCCCTCCTTCCGCCAGATAGTTCACTTCTTTCGATGCCCGGTACGGAACATCCACGAAGCCTGCTGCGCTGGCATTCTGTCCAAAACCAAATAGAGGAACCGTCAAAATAAACGCCAATACGACAAAGAAAAAACCTCTTTTCACTTTTCTGCCTCCTTTCTTAAAATTTACCACCTAAGTCTAGCATATAAAATGTAATCTAAAAACCTTTCTTTTTTAATATTTAACAAAAAAACTGCTATTTTATTAGATTCCCCCTAAAAATGTAATTTTTCTGTAACAGTTGTCACTACGAAGAAACAATAGAACAAATGTTCTTTTTTGTTGCATAAAAGGGGCTGTTTCATGCTATAATGGAGAAATCTTATAGAATCGAAAGGGTGCCATCTATTTTGACGAAGGCGAAAACGCTGTTTACTGATTCATCTTCTTTAGGGCGGGCGGATTTGTTTTCCATTCCGGGCGTTATGCGGGCGTCTGACTTGAAGCCGGCTCTCTCTGCCGGGAAGTCCGCTAACGACTGGAAAGAATTCGTGCTGTCTGCTTTTCGAAGCCGCCTTTCAGCCGAAAAAATTCAAGACGAGCCGTACCAGACGGAATATGTGGCGAAGGAGTTGTACCAGGCGATTCTCAAAAAGGCACCCTCTGATCGGGAATGGTCCCTTCTCTTCCGCTTGTTTACGGCTTTTTATTCATTTTCTGCTCTGGCAGAACAGCTGGATGAAGCGGCTTTAGCCCCGGAAACAGCAGAGCGTGCGGCTTATGATGTACTATTTTACTTTTCGGATGAAGCGTATGATGCCGCGAAAATGACAGGCAGCGCGACGCCGTTTGCGTTTGAATCATATATTGAACAGTTACGGACGGATGCAGGACGATTGCTCGGGTTTCCATTTGAGCGATTCCCGGCAGCTCGCCTTGATGTATACCGTCTATTATGGGATTCACTTTTTACAAGAACGGAATGGCGCTTGGCGGAACTGGAACGAATTACACTCGCAGCCGGCAGCAGCACTGTGCAGCATGCGGCTTTTTTACACCAGCTTTATTTACTGGGTGAAATGGATCAGTTTGCAGCAAAAGCCTCTGCCGCACCGGTGGACTTATTTCCATACTTTCTTCACTGGCTGCAGGATTCAAAACGATCTGGGCGCTTTGTGCATGTGCTTCGTTCTGCTGCGTCAATTGCCCGCGATGGTATTTTAACAATTGAAAATGAATATAGCCGGCGCATGTTCGTTCGGCAGCTGATTCGGCTCGTCGACGAAGATGACGTGTCTGAACGCGCTCCTTTGCTCGTGAAGGAGCTGTATACATCGCTTTTGCCGTTCAGTTATGTGTCTCTCAGCTATTTTCTGATCGGCCGAGGCGACTACGCGGAATGGGTCGATTTGCAGATGCTTGTCGATGCAGATTTAACCGACCTTGACCGTGCCGGCTTAAAAAGTGCTATAAAGGATGCGCCCGAGCTCGCGCTGCCGCTTCTTCACCATGGCACTGCGTCACTCATTGCGGAAAGAAACCGGACATCTTATAAAAAAGCGGTCCGGTTTATCAAGCGAATGCGAACCATTTATAAAAAAATAAAACGAACGGACGAATTTGACCGCTGGCTCGACTGGAAACTCGGCGAGACAAAGCGGCTTCGTGCGTTTCAGGAAGAATGCAGAAAAGGCGGACTGCTGGATGATTAATCTCGGAATGATTCATCTTGTCACACAATTTGAACATGGATTTTTCTATTTACGGGCAATGGATGCAGATGGTGCGCCATTGTCTTTTGATTCGTGGACGCGCCTTTTATTCGGCGGCCACGCGGAAAGCTTTTATGGAACGAAATTAACAATCAGCGAACTGGACAGCAAGCCCGCTGTCCGGCTGACACCATTTGAATGGGCATCGCTCTTTAAAGCGGAACACTTTAACCGTTTTGCCCGCTTTGAGTGGGATGAAGCCGGCCACTTTAGTCTTGCTTGCGCACCGGTGCTGTATGAAGCCGTCTTTGAGGCAATGCCTGCCTTTATAGAAGAGGGCATTCAATGGACAGTACCAGAAGGTGTACATGATGAATTCGCAGATGCATTTTGGCAGGAATTGATTTTTGGCGAAAGCCGCCTGTTGTTTGTGGAACGGATTTTTCCATTGATTGCAGCAGAAGCGCACCCGAATATGACCGCAGTCATGGACTCGATCGGCGCCAGATTAACAGCGGATGAATTAAATCGGTATTTTGACCCAGAACGGCTTCAAGCTTATCTTTCTGCTGGCGAACCCGATGCCTATGAAGCAGGTCTGCGTTTGTCAGAACCTCAGGCGGAAGATGAAAGCTGGACACTTGAACCGATTTTGCTGCGCAGCAAGCCGGCTGAAAAAGTGTATGAATTAAAGAAAAAACTGCCAAAATCGGCAGAGCCGTTCGTGACTGGTGCGCAGGAAGAAATCAACCGCTGGCTCCGTCTGTTCCCTGAGCTTGATGATCATGGGGAATTAAAGCGTTTCTTGTCTGAAGAAGAAGCGATTGCCTTTTTAACGGATCGCGGAGAAAAATTAACAGCACTTGGCATTCCCGTGCTGCTTCCTCCCTGGTGGGAATCAGTCCGTTCAGCGGCTGTATCGATCGCAGCAGATGTCCGGGATGGGAACAAACAGTCGTTTGTCGGCATGAATGCTATTTTGGACTTTGATTTTAAAGTAGCGCTTGGCGGAGCGGAAATGACAGAAGAAGAATTTTTATCGCTTGCTGGAGCTGGTTCTCGTCTTGTAAAAGCAAACGGCCGCTGGGTGCACCTTGATCCAGAAGTGATCGGAAAAATTAAAGCGCTCATGGAAAAAGCAAAGCAGGAAGGCCTAACTGTTGTAGATGTGCTCAATCAGGAATTTGCGGATCCGGACGATGCCGCTCGCGTGCACATCCGGCTGAACCGCTCTCTTCAAGCAATGATCGACCGGCTGAAAAGCGGCGCGGATATTCCGCTTCTTGCTCCGCCGGATAAACTTCACGGCGAACTGCGCCCGTATCAGCTCGCTGGCATGAGCTGGCTGCTGTTTTTACGGGAATGCGGCTTCGGAGCATGTCTTGCCGATGATATGGGGCTCGGGAAAACAGTGCAGCTTATTTCGTACTTGCTGCATGTCAAAAAAAATGAACGTCCGGAAACACCGGCGCTCATTATCTGTCCAACGTCTGTGCTTGGCAACTGGCAGCGTGAACTCGCCTTCTTTGCGCCAGACTTGTCCGTTATGCTTTATTATGGAAAAGACCGTCCGCGGGATGAAGCTTTTTTAGAAGAAATTTCGCATGCGGATGTCGTGCTGACGACCTATGGACTCGTTCACTCTGATTTTGAAACGCTCCAAAAAGTGGAATGGAGTACAGCCGCTTTGGATGAAGCGCAAAACATAAAAAATGCAGGCACGAAGCAATCACGTGCTGTCCGAAAACTAAACAGCCGCCATGCGGTCGCACTCACCGGCACACCGATGGAAAACCGCCTGTCCGAGCTATGGACGATATTTGACTTCACGAACCGCGGCTGGCTCGGCTCGCTTACTCAATTTCAAAAAACGTATATGGCGCCGATTGAAAAAGATCATGATGCCGAACGTGTTACCGCTTTGCAGGCAAAGATCCGGCCATTTTTATTACGCCGGACGAAAACCGATCCGGAAGCGGCACTTGGACTGCCAGATAAAGTTGAACAAAAAGAATATTGCCCTCTTTCTAAAGAACAGGCCGTTTTATATGAGCAAACCGTCCGCGAAACAATGGAGCAGATTGGACAATTATCCGCTTTTGAACGGCGCGGCCTCATTCTCCGGCTTTTAAATGAGTTAAAGCAGCTATGCAGCCATCCGGCTCTCTATTTAAAAGAAAAAAAACCGGTTGATGTGCGGAGTCGTGCATCAAAAATGGATAAACTGATGGAACTAGCCGGTAATATTTTTGAACAAAATGAAGCATGTCTTATCTTTACCCAATATATTGGCATGGGCGAAATGATTCAGCGCGAACTGGCGGAAGAATTCGGCATCCGTGTTCCCTTTTTAAATGGCTCTACGCCAAAGCTGGAACGCGACAAACTCGTGATGCAGTTTCAAAACGGCGAGTTTCCCTTCTTTTTGCTTTCACTGAAAGCGGGCGGTACCGGCTTGAATTTAACTGCGGCCAATCACGTTATTCATTATGACCGCTGGTGGAACCCTGCAGTCGAAAACCAGGCGACAGACCGGGCCTATCGAATTGGTCAAAGTCGGTTTGTTCATGTACATAAATTTATTACGACAGGCACGATTGAAGAAAAAATTGACGCGATGATTGAATCGAAGCAAGCGGCGAGCAGTGAAATCATTCAAAGTGGCGCATTTATTGCTAATATGAATGATCAGGACCTGTTAAATTTGTTCAAATTGGACAAAAGCCCCGCCTCACGCTAGAGGAGCATTTGGCGGAGCAGTGGCTGGCGCCATTACGAAGATAGAAGAGGATCATCCAGCAGCCCGCTTTCCTGCCGGCTGCTTTTTTACTTTCGGCTTTCTTTTTCCAATTTCTCAATTCGTTCTTCAAGTTGATAAATCATTGATTTCGCTTTACCAAGCTGAAAAATCACATCTTCAATGACACGTTCGACTTGATCCGTCATACAGCTCACTCCTAAATTAACGGTACCGTCTGAATGACTCCAGGCAGTTCTTTTGTTTCCATTTCCTGTTGTTTTTTGCTCAGAAAACGAATCGTCTGAACAAGCACTTCGGTTACATAAACGGTTTTGCCATTCGAATCTTTGTAATTTCTCGTTTGAATCATGCCCAGCACTGCAACAAGTGATCCCTTTTCGCTGTACTTCGCTGCTGTTTCCGCCAGACGGCCCCAGACTGTACAGTAAATAAAGTCTGTGTCCGTTTCACCTTTTGCATTCCGGTACGGTCTGCTGACCGCAATCGTCGTTTGCAAAAGCGGCGTTCCATCGGCCGTATGCCTTACTTCCGGATGTTTCGTCAGCCTGCCAACAAGCGTCACTTGATTAATCAGCTTGCTCTCCTCCTTCCATTTGAATGACTTTAGCATAAATGAAAAAGGTATTTTCGGACAATTCTCACTTTATTTTATTTTTACCCATTTTTTTCGAAAGAATGGGAATCGACAAACAGACCATCTACTGTTGCATCCAGTTTCTTTTGGACAAAAAATGATTTTTCGCTTAATTATTGATATACTTTTTTATAAATCGCTTTCATGAGAGGAGCGTGTGTTTCTTGAAAACCTTT
This sequence comes from Domibacillus sp. A3M-37, assembly GCF_024213455.1. Classification (NCBI taxonomy): domain Bacteria; kingdom Bacillati; phylum Bacillota; class Bacilli; order Caryophanales; family Bacillaceae; genus Domibacillus; species Domibacillus sp. A3M-37. Next base: position 723,051 of record NZ_JANAVL010000001.1, read on the forward strand.
AAAGTGGCAGCATTTTTTATCGAGAAAAACGGAGAGCTGATTCCAATCACACTCCAAGATGGACTGGTCATTAATCGTGAAGATGAACAGCGCTCCTGGCTGATTGAATTATTTTTAAATGAAGAAGACGTGCAGGCGGTCCGCGCATTTGAACAAGATAAGCAGTTAACGGTACGCATCGCGATTTCCCACCGTGGAAATGACCCGGCGATGTTCAATGCAGCGATTCGTTCTTTTCAGCCGCTTGAACTGGGCACGAGCGTCCTGTTTGACGCACAACTGCGCCAAATACGAAACGAGTATGCGAAGCAAGTGCTTCATTCTCTTATCGAGCAGGGACTAGAAGGTGAAAAGCTGATTGAAGTGTTTTCCGAAGCAATTCGAAAGCGCCCAAACACGCCAGACAAAGAAAAAAACGTTTTCCGTTAAAGGAAAACGTTTGATTAATGGACAATCCTCGACCGCAGACCGTCCTGCCCCGTTTGAATGGTTTGCTGAAGCAATTGAATAATATAGTGTATATCTTGTTTTGTGTAGGACTGTATCGGCATTTCCGCGTCATACACTTGAACGTACATGAGTGAAGCCAGTGCTAAGTCCTGCTCATCTGCAGGACTTAGCCCTTCGGCTTTTTTTTTTCGTACTCATTCAAAAAATCGATATAAAAACGCGCTTCCGCCTTACATGAAAAGTCATAGTCCGTTCCGAGCTTTTCCTGCAGCGCATTAATTGTCTCAATTTGCACTTCTGTCGGTTCTTCCGAGAAGATTTTCGCAACCACTTTATTGATTTTCACCGCCATCTCTTCATGAAACCGCGGATCGTTTTTTACATCACTTGGCACGTCACTGTACCATGAGGCATTTTGCTGAATGTAGCGTTGCCATTCTTTCATGAAGTCGGACGGGCTGTACGTATCCTCATCCCACATAATGTTCGCCATATATTGTTCAAACGCCATCGTAATTGAACGGGTAATACTAATTTTAATACCGTGTGATAAACCATTTAATATTGACATTGCCAATAGGTACCTCCTAGAAATAGCCTCATTGACTTCTCTAAAATAATAACTCTTATACTCTATCATACTTTTGAACCGGTGACAAAATTTTTATATACAAAAAAAGCAGCGGCCGGTTATGAATTAAAACTTCCGGCGCGTTGCTTTTTTTGTTAGCTGTCCTTATTATCAGCGTCTTCCATATCCTTTTGATCTTCCACAACATCTTCTTCCGGTGTATTTTCATCAGTGGCCGGATCCATGTCATCATCTGTATTCGTATCTCCTGTTTCACCATTTCCATCCATATTGGTATCCTCGTTGCCTTCATCTAGTGCATCGTTGACACCTTCTTGCGCATCATTAACTCCTTCATTGACTTCATCCTGTGCATCATTGACACCCTCATCAACGTTATCCTCTACATCATTGCCCTCTTCTACAGCCGGGTCGTTAGCTGGCTCATCTGGCTCATCATTTCCGCCGCCACAGCCTGCTAGAAGCATCGCTGCAAGTGCTGATCCACCAATTAGTTTTAAAAGTTTTGCATTCATTCGTAAAAATCTCCTTTCACTAATTCCAATTTATTTGCTTACATGCACTAGTGTTTCCCGTATTTGGTCAAAATAACCGTTTTTTTTTAAAAGAGGCTGGAAGTCCTTATTTTAAAAGACAGAGAAATGTTAAACATCATAAATAACCTGTTTTGAGCAAAAATAAGCGATGCTTAAAATATGGTTATTTTAAGCATCGCTTATTAATTAGTACTATTCGAGCGCAAACATTAAATCCGCTTCACATACAAGTTCGCCATCTACTGTTGCCGTTGCTTTCGCTTTCCCAATTGAACCGCGCAAACGGGTCATTTCGACTTCAAGGCGAAGCTGATCACCCGGGACGACCTGACGTTTAAAGCGGCAGTTGTCAATCCCCGCAAAAAAAGCGAGACGGCCTTTGTTTTCTTCTTTTTTAAGCATTGCGACTGCGCCGACCTGCGCCAGTGCTTCAACGATTAAAACCCCCGGCATTACCGGGTACTCTGGAAAGTGACCGTTAAAAAATTCTTCATTAGCAGTCACATTTTTGATTCCGACCGCACGCTTGCCATCTTCTGCTTCGAGGATCCGGTCCACAAGCAAAAACGGATAGCGATGTGGGATTGTTTCTTTAATTTCACGAATATCCATGTTGACACCCACCTTTAAAAAAGACTGTTTACGACTACATCATACAATTGAATCCATGTGTCCGCTTTAAATACTTCTATCGGGTCTCCTTGACCGATAATGCTGTATCCAATCAGCGCGCCAATAATGGCTGTCAGGACAATGAAAAATAATGAGATCATAAATCTGCCGAGGGGGGTGAGGCGGGTTTCTTTCCTCCGCTTCAGTTCATGTGCCACTAGTATCCTTCCCCTCTATCTAACCCCATTAATTAAGCCCAGCATTTGATCTGCGATGGAAATCGCTTTAGATTGAAATTGGTAAGAACGCTGCGTGACCATCAGATCACTCATTTCTTTTGAAAAATCGACATTGGACATTTCAAGCGTTCCGGCTTGAATGCCAGCTTCCTGCCGCTCTGCCGCATTTAAATTTCGCAAAATTTGATTTTGGGCTGTCGCCGGATTTTCCGGCAGTACAAACATACTTGCAGAAGCACGTTCTAAAAACTGCGGTTTGTCGACTTCGACAAGACCGAGAAGACCTGCTGCCTGCTTTTCCATATCATCCTCTGCCATAACGATCGGATTGTTGTTTTCATCAAGCACTGTATGACCTTCTGATGTAACAAGCATAACATTTCCCCCGCCTGCTGATGTAACGGAAAAAGAGCCATCACGCGTATAATGCACACGATTATTGCCTTGTTCGTCCTGCACGAGCACTTTAAAAAACTGATTCGGCTTCGTTAAACCAAAATCGAGTGACCGGCCTGTCTGCTCAAGATTTCCTTGTGTGCCGACCGTTTGCGCCTGCGCCATCATTGCACCAGTACCAAGCCGAATACCATACGGTGTCAGCCTTCCCATATCTTCGTTTTCACGGTACATGTTGACAGTTTGCTGATGAATGAGATCCGCAAAAGTCGCGTGACTTCGTTTATATCCAGTTGTGTTTATATTCGCGACGTTGTTGCTGGTGACGTCCATCTTTTTCTGAAGCTGTGACAGCGTATTGACCGCATTAATCATTGTTCTATTCATGCTGCGCTCTCCTTTATGTGACGCGTCCGATTTCATTTGCTGCTTTTTCCATGCTTCGATCGTATGCTGTCAGCACTTTTTGGTTCGCTTCAAACGAACGGTACGCCGAAAGCATATCAGTCATCGTCCGCGCCATATCAGTTGTTGATCCTTCTAAAAATGACTGCTGGATTGAAAAGACGGCTTCATCTGCGTCGAACGCGCTTGGAAGCGCCGCCCCATCGATCCGGTACAGTCCGTCACCTTCTTTGATTAAATCATTCGGATTTTGGGCATATGCTACGCCGATTTGAGCGATAGCCTGACCGTTTTCTGTAATTCGGCCCGATCCATCCACTTCAAATTGATCGGACGTTAATTGAATGCGTTCTCCGTCTGTATCCTGAATATAAAAACCAGAAGCCGTCGTCAAATACCCTTCAAGATCTAGTGTAAAGTTGCCGTTCCGCGTATAGCGCGGTTCACCAGCCGCATTTTGAACCGCGAAAAAAACAGATTCTCCCTGAAGTGCTAAATCCGTCGTCAAACCTGTTTCTCTTAGATCACCTTGCCGGAAATTAGGAACTGTTTCCTGTAAATATACGCCAGTATTTAAAGAACCAATTTGCGGTTCAAAAGGCAAATTTAATTTATTTTCGACCGGTATAGACGTTTCATCGATTCGCTGCAGCAGCATTTCCGGAAAAGCTCTTACGCTCGTTTGGTCTGCTTTATAGCCCGGTGTATTCGCATTTGACATATTATTTGTTAAAATTTCAGTGCGCCGCTGCTGCGCAATCATGCCCGAAGCAGCTGTGTAAAAACCTTTAAACAACTTATTCACCTCATTTTCAAGCAGTAGACGCCGTCTTCATTATACAATAGGCACTATATGTATTAACAGAAAATAATAAGAAAATTACACAGAATGAGACAATATAAATAGAGCTGCTTTTGCTAAGCAGCTCTGTTGTATTATATCTTTCTTTTTCTGGAAGAAATTCGGTCCATGCTATCGAGCATAATACCTGTACCAATCGCCACACAATCCATCGGGTTCTCCGCGACGAAAACCGGCACTTTCAGTTCGTCCGCCAGCAACTGATCAATGCCGTGTAATAACGCCCCGCCTCCTGTCAGCATAACACCGCGGTCAATAATATCCGCTGACAATTCTGGCGGCGTTTGTTCCAGCACCTTTTTGGATGCCTGTACAATTTGCGCAACAGATTCGCGCAGCGCTCCTTCGATTTCTGTTGAAGTGATCGTTAAGATACGCGGCAAGCCGGTCATGATGTCACGCCCGCGAATTTCCATTTCTTCATTCCGCGCACTCGGATACACTGTGCCGGCATTCATTTTGATTGCTTCCGCTGTCCGTTCGCCAATTAACAATTTGTACTGCTTTTTCACGTAGTTCATGATATCCGCATCAAATGTATTTCCGGCCACTTTAATCGATTCAGCCGTAACAATCGCGCCCAGTGACAAAACGGCTACATCCGTTGTTCCACCGCCAATGTCTATCACCATGTTGCCGCTTGGCTCAAAAATGTCCATGCCGGCGCCAACCGCTGCCACTTTCGGCTCTTCTTCAAGATAAACGGTTTTCCCACCGCTTTTTTCCGCTGCTTCACGGATCGCTTTTTGTTCTACCGCTGTAATTTGCGTCGGGCAGCAAATTAAAATACGCGGCTTAGACAAAAATCCTTTTACATTCAATTTATTAATAAAATGCTTCAGCATCGATTCCGTTACATCAAAATCAGCAATAACACCGTCACGAAGCGGCCGGATTGCGACAATATTTCCCGGTGTCCGGCCAACCATTTGATACGCTTCTTCTCCAACTGCTAATACTTTATTCGTGCTGCGGTCCAGCGCCACAACTGAAGGTTCATTTAAAACGATTCCCTGTCCTTTTACATGAATCAAAACGTTGGCCGTGCCAAGGTCAATCCCGATATCTCTAGATAGCATATTCAATTCCCCCTGAATTTTCTTCATCTATTTTTCATATAATGTTAGGTTTTATGTTCCAACTACTTATCTTACCATATATTCAGGGAAGAATGGACGGTGAATATTCGTTTTTAACCATGAAAAAGGACGCTCATTGGAAACTTGAGACGTCCTTTTGTGCTTATCGGGCATAAACAAGCCACGAGCTCACAAGATATGGATCACGAATGCGCTGCCGCGGGACCACACGACGTGGGTCACGAAGGCGTTGCCGCAGGACGCGGCGTTCTTAGCATTCGATCATTACAGTGTGCTGGTCCTTAGACCGGCCTCTTCCACTTTTGCTTCATCCAGTTCCAGAGGCCAGGCTCTCGAGGTC